>CAYUOB010000143.1:1389-5911 GCA_964446145.1 uncultured Desulfobacula sp. | reverse complement strand
CCCAACACTTAAATTTTCAACCTGAAGTATTGTCATGACAGCTTAATCCTGGCCCTCCTTCCTGAGCCGCGGGTCAAGTACCTCATCCATTGCCCTTCCCAGAATATAAAAAGCAAGGGTAAGAAGGGAAATGCAAAGCCCCGGCGGTATCAGCCAGTACGGAGCCTGAAACATATGCCCTGTTTTCCACACCCATTGAAGCATCATGCCCCAACTCACCTGACTCGGGTCTCCAAACCCCAGAAAGGAAAGTGCTGCTTCAACAAGTATGGCGGAAGTCACCCTGAATGTCATGTAAAGAAATGCAAGGGGCAGTACATTGGGCATTATATGTCTGAAAATAATTCTGAATCCTGAGGCGCCTGCAACCTTTGACGCCTCAATAAACGGCCGGGTTTTCAAAGAAAGGGTCTGGGACCGTATTATGCGTGAAACAGAAGGCCATCGTAAAATTGCAATGATGAATACAATCAACCATATATTAAACTGGCCGAAGATTGAGGCAAGAATAAGAAGGATCACAAGAGAAGGCAATACCATGATGATATCAGCCACGCGCATGAGCAAAGTATCCACGATGCCTCCTGCATATCCTGAAATCATGCCCACAGCCGTTCCTATGACAATACTGATAAATGCAGAGGAAAGCCCCACAATAAATGCGACCTTTGATCCTTCAAGCAGTTGTGCAAAAAGGTCACGGCCCACATTATCCGTTCCAAGCCAATGGCGCAGGCTCGGCCCCGTGGACACAATAATGTCAGGATCAGTTCCCGTCATTGGATCATACATGGGCCCGAAAAGCGGAACCAAAAAGCTTGCACCGGCCATGAGCATAAAAACCGCAAGAATAAGCAGTCCTGCCTTTCCCAGGGGATTTCTGATAAAAATTTTCCACCCATTGTAAAAGCGCTGTAAATAATGATTTTTATGCACTGCACAATCCTTTGGCAAATATATTGTTCATATTTCAACAACGCCCTGAAACCCGGGCCTGCTAATACCTGATTCTGGGATCCAAGTACGCATAAAGCAGATCCACTATCAGATTGGCAACCAGAACAACGGCTGCAATGAGCAGGAAACATGCCTGTGCCAGGGGATAATCATTATTGCTAACGGCAAATATGAGTTCCCTGCCTATGCCGGGCCAGGTAAAAATCTGTTCTGTAAGAGCCCCTCCATTTATTGAAAACGCAAGGCTTAACCCCACACTTGTAATCACAGGCAAAGCTGCATTTCTGGCGGCATGCCTGTTGCGTATCACCTTTTCAGACAGTCCCTTTGCCCTTGCTGTCAATATGTAATCCTCCCTTAAAACGCCCAGCATGCTGGAACGCATCAGCAGAAGATATGATCCAAGATGAATCACAAACAATGTGGCAAGGGGCAAAAGCAGATGATGAATCACATCAAGTATTTTCACCATGAGTGAAGAATTGTCAATCCACAATTCAGGCGAAATAATACCTCCAAGAGGAAACCAGCCTATCTTGTATGCAAATCCCCATAAAAGAAGAAGAGCAAACCAGGGAATAAAAAGTGTATGGCAGGCAAGGGCTGAAATTGACAAAAAATTATCCAGGCACGAGCCTTTTCTCCAGGCAGCTATTTTACCCAGAAAAATCCCGGCAAATGCAGCAAGAACGGTGGAGCTTGTAAACAAAAGGACAGTGCATGGAAGCCTTGAAAAAATAATATCTGAAACAGGAGCTCCGTAATGGAATGAATGTCCGAAATTTCCTGTGAAAAAATCTTTAACATAGATCAGATACTGGATATAAACAGGTTTATCAAGGCCGAGCTGCTCAATCATATGCCTTGTGTCCTCAGGGGTCAGCATGGGGTCAACAAGCTTTGACACGGGGTCTCCGGGCGAAAGGCGGAACAAAAAGAACAAAGCAGTCATGATGATGAAAAAAATAATAAAAATTTCAGCAAACTTTGTGAAAATAAACTTATATTTTCTCATTGTTCAGCCCGCATGATATCATATTAGCATTGAGTATTTATTCCGGTCTGATCATACATAAAGACCATATATTTCCTATGCCGTTCACCTGTTCAACCCATCCTGAAAACCTGTCAGTACACACAGCTTCTATGATTTTGGGATTATAAAGCGGTATATACGGGACATCGCGCATCAGAATTTTCTGCATTTCCATTATGAGCCTGCGTCGTGCATAAACATCTGTCAGCCTTCTCTGCTCATCAGCAATTCTGTCAAAATAAGGATTTTTATACCCGCTCATGTTCCAGCCCCTGGGCCTGTCATTTGCAGAATAAAAAAATGCGCGCAAATAATCAGGATCAAGATTCAACCTGCCATATCCCAGTATGAATGCGTCAAACTGATGTTTGCCCTTTACAGCATCAATCAGAGAGTTAAAAGACATGGGCCTTGCAAACACAGGCATGCCCATATTTCTCAGCCATTCCTGAATCATGGTGCCAGCAAAAGCCCGTTTTGGGTCATAATCCGCAGGAGGAGTCAGGATAACAATTTTTCCCATGGGGTCTCCTGAAGGCAGTTTCATACCTTCTGCCTTCACAATATTGCCGTCTGAATCAACAGGTGGAATCTGCCATGTATATCCTGCAGCCCTGAGTTTGTTATAGGCCTCTTTGATACGCAGGTCATAGGGTTTTCCATATCCGTACTTTTCAACATCAGGATTGTACCAGAAACTGTTTCCTGAAGGCACAATCGAATGCATGGGAGTACCATAGTTCTGCAGGATTCTTGTAAGAATGAACTCTTTGTTTATCAGCATGGCAATTGCCTGCCTTAGAGTTCTGTCGGAAAACGGAGGTTTCCTTACATTGAATCCCATATAATAAAGAGCGCTTTTTTTGTTAAAAAATATTTTTATATTATTCTGATTTTTCAGGTCCTTTATATAACCGGGCTGAATTTCCCACCAGTAAAAATCAATCTCGCCCTTCTTAAGTGCAAGAATGGCAACATCGCTGGTTCCGAAAAATTTAAACAATATATTATCAAGATAGGGGCCAAGCCTGTGCCCTGCAATTGTTTCCCCCGAGGCAAAAAACCAGGGATTTTTCTTCATATAAATATAGGAGCCTCTTTTATATTCAAAAATGGAAAAAGGGCCGGTTCCAAGGGGCTTTTCAACGGCATAATCCTGAATAAACCTTAGTGGTTTTTCAGTTTTAAGAGCTTTTTGTGCAACAGCTTTCCACTCCTTTTCAGAAACAATGGGAGCTGTAAGTGCCCGGGAAAGAAAAATTGCAGAGGGATGCTTTAGATGAAACACAAGGGTATGATCATCAGGAGCCTGAAGGTCTTTTACAACCTTCCATTTGCTGTAATACCGCGGTATTTTAAAATCAAAAAACATCTTTCTTGTAAAAACAACATCCCTGGCTGTAAATCCGGAGCCATCAGACCATTTTGCTTTTTTAAGCTTTATTGTGCAGGTGAGTTTATCACTGCTGAATACAGGCTGTTCAGAGGCAAGCCAGGGGATAAGTTCAAGGGTCGCAGGATCGCGGGTGTAAAGGGGTTGATAAATAAGATCCAGAATCTTTCGCGAATTTGCATCGCTTGCAAGCCAGATATTTAATGATTTAGGCTCCTGTGGAAGCCCTATTCTGACTGTCAGGCTCTTTTGTGCCTTCTGACATGATAAGATACACATAAGAACAGCCGCACAAAGGCAGGCTGCCAGCTTAGGATGCTTTACAAACCGCATTTTTTTCCGATTCCCTGACTTTTTTCTCAACAAAATCCATAACCTTTGATTCAAGTTTATCATTATTGAACCGGTTGATCCTTGGAATTCCGCCGGGGCTTACACAATTTATCTCAACCAATTTGTCCCCGATTATATCTATTCCGACAAAATAAAGACCGTCCTTTATCAGCCTGGGTTTTATTTTACGGCATATTTCCCTTTGCTCCGGAGTCACAACATGCCGGAAGGTATCTGCACCTGCATGGACATTTGTCCTGAACTCTCCCGGCATAGCCTTTCTTGCCATCGCCCCGATGATCTCTCCATTGAGCAGAAGGATTCTGACATCCCCGTCTTCCTTGACATTTTTAAGGTATTCCTGAACCATGATGGGACGCCTCTCACTATATGGCTTTGCAGCACGCACATAATAATTGATCAGGGAGATCAGGTTTTCCTGATCCTGATTACTGACCTTGATCACACCATGACCTCCATGACCATGAAGCGGTTTTATCACCATGGCACCGCCAAAATCATCAATGATTTTTTTAAGCCTTCTTGGATCCCTTGATACATGAGTTTCAGGAATTATATCGGGAAAATTAAGAATATAAACCTTGCTGTTCCCATTAATCTGACCCAATGTGCTGTTTATCATGAAAATTCTGTCATTGACAGGGCCTAAAAATTCCATGGTTTCATAAATAAGAGGGGGGTCTTTTCTTAAAAACAGTGCATCAAGATCAGTGACTGTTTCAAAAATAAGTTCCTCATGATCAAGGCATTGTACAAGAGCCTGCCAGTATTCCGTGATTCGC
>CAYUOB010000143.1:0-1379 GCA_964446145.1 uncultured Desulfobacula sp. | reverse complement strand
ACCTTGTTCTCACGGATATAAACATCATGCGGTTCCAGAAAATAAACAGTATGCCCCCTCTGGTTGCATTCATACATAAGATATGCCGTGGTTTCCCACACAGGGTCAATCCGCCTTAGATCATCCATCAAAAATCCGATTTCCATGATAGTTTCCCGAGTCTGTCCCCCTGCTGAATACCGGTCAAAAAGATTTCTCAGTTGTATGACAGCCAATGGTGATTGTCAAATCTTTATGACAAATACCATACAATGCAACGGGATTCATCAAAAAAAAGGATTGAGCAGACAGGACATGGCAGATCAGAATTCAAACTGCACCCCGCCATATATAACAGTTCCGGGATTGGGATAATCAATGCGCTCCCAGTTTTTTACATTTGTAATATTTTCAATGGCAAGTAAAAATTTTGTTGCGACACCACTTATCAGATCTGTTTCATAGCCCAGCCTGAGATTATGCGTTGTATAGGCTCCAAGATATGTCATGGGTTCGTATGCTGGTGTTGTGTCCGCCACCTGGGGAGGCACAGCAGGGGCACCGCCTGCAAATCTTTTTCCTGTGTACCTTGTCTGCCATTCAGCAGTAAAACCCCTGAACGGGCCTGCTCTTAATATAAGATTAAAAAGGTGTGACGGTGCATTGGCAAGCTGTGTTTCATTATATAATTTTTCAATCAGTTTATCACCGTGTTTTTCTGTATCTTCCCAGGTATAGCTGCACTCAATTGCAAAAACAGGGGACAACAGATATTTACCTGACACCTCAACCCCTCTGACATAAACTTTGTCCACATTATATGTGGGCGGATAGGAAACAGGAAATAATTCTATATAATTTTCAATATCCTGATAAAACAGGTTCACATTACATGCAAACCTGTCTGCAATTTTTCTGATGCCCATTTCATAGTCCCAGCCTCTTACAGGTTTCAGTTCACCAATAAGACTGCGCCATGCCTGTTTATATTGATCCGGTATAATGGCGGCAGGAGCGCCCGGAGGCTGATTAATCCCATAGTAGGCCCTTAAAACCGCCCTGCCGGCAAAGGAAATGAAATTATAATTACTATACCACCTGTACTGATCTGCCATGGTCGGAGCCTTGAAGATTCTTCTCCCTGTAAAATAAAAAAGAGAATCATCATCAGGCTTAAAGGAAAGAGTATAGCAAGGAGACCATTGGGAATCGCTGGCAGTGGTTTCAAACAGCGGGTCTGGATTCTTTATCCTGTTTTTGAAGCCATCGTAACGGATACCTGCTGTCACATTAACCTTTGAAAAAATATCCCATGAATCTTCAAAAAAAAACCCGCCCAGATTCTGGCTGAAATCAATATGTTCCCTTCCCTGGCCATAATATTCCCAGTCAGCTCCTGC
>CAYUOB010000142.1:0-5931 GCA_964446145.1 uncultured Desulfobacula sp. | reverse complement strand
GCTCTTGTTGTCCTTGGTAACTAGATCGTATTTTGCAAGGGCATTTAAATTGGAAAACCCTTTGTTTTTAAGGATATTTTTATGGGTGATGCTGCAGGTAAACAGGGCTTTCAGATGATTTATGTTGCTTCATGCGGAGAGGGAATCAATGCTTTCAATCTTGTGGAATCAACGCTGGTGCAGTTTCCTGACAGCGAAATTACTGTTGTAAAGGTTCCGCATATACGCACGGAAAACCAGGTTGATGAATTGATTGAAAAGGTAAAGGATATTGAAAGTCTTATTGTCCATACGATTGTAAATCGGAACCTGCGTCAGTATATAACACGCAGGGGCATTGAAAACAGTATTGTTACAATTGATTTAATGGGACCTATAATTTCAAAAATCCAGGCTTTTCTGAATCTGGAACCCCTTGAGCAACCCGGTCTTTACAGAAAAATCCATCAGGTTGACCTGCAGCAGGTTTCAGCATTTGATTTTGCACTTGCCCATGATGACGGTTTGAACCCTGAAACACTTAATCAGGCAGAGATTGTACTTGTCGGCCTGTCGCGGGCCGGTAAAACTCCTTTATCCATGTATATGTCTGTTATGGGTTGGAAAGTTGCAAATATTCCGTATGTTCCGGGCGTGACTATGCCTGCAACACTTCAGGATGTTGACAGAAGAAGAATTATTGCCCTGAATATCAATGTGAATCAACTGCTTGCCCACAGAAAAATGCGGCAGGAAAGTCTGGGCGCATCCGATCTTTACAGTTATGCATCGCGCCAGGAAATAGAAAAGGAAATAAAGGCGGCGCAAAAATATTATATCAGTAAAGGCTTTTCAATGATTGATGTGAGCAACAAACCCATTGAAACCAGTTCTGAAGAAATTATTGAAATGATAATGCGCAGGTTTAAAGCCAATGCGCATCTGTAAAGCTTCAGGTATCCTGCCGGGTGAAGAAACTGCCGGCAGGATACAATGCGATTACGGATTGTTTATTGCAGCCTGTGCAGCAGCCAGCCTTGCAATAGGTACCCTGTATGGGGAACAGGAGACATAGGTAAGACCCGCTTTATGGCAGAATTCTATGGATGCCGGATCTCCGCCATGCTCACCGCATATGCCCAGTTTTATATCCGGCCGTGTTTTTCTGCCCCTTTCCACTGATATTTCGATCAGACTTCCCACTGCTTCCTGATCCAGACTTTCAAAGGGATCGGAATCCAGTATGGCATTATCAATATAGTCATTCATGAATGAACCTATATCATCCCGTGAAAAACCAAATGTCATCTGGGTCAGATCATTGGTGCCAAAGGAAAAAAACTGTGCATGTTCGGCCATCTTGTCGGCAACAAGTGCGGCTCTCGGTATTTCAATCATTGTGCCGAACTTGTGGGGAATGCGGGAAATACCTGATATTTCCAGAACCCTGCTGTATTCTTCTTCTGCAATTTTTTTGACAAATGCAAGTTCCTTTTCATTACAGGTGACAGGCACCATTATTTCAGGTATAGGGTGCTTTCCCTTTTTAATCAATTCGGCACTGGCCTCCAGAATCGCCTTAATCTGCATTCGGGTGATTTCAGGAAAAGTAATGCCAAGTCTTACGCCCCTGTGGCCAATCATAGGGTTGGATTCTTTGAGCAGTTCACCCCTTTTGACCACTTCTTCCAGATCTATATGAAGGGCTTGTGCAATTTCCATCTGATTGTCATGTGACTGTGGAATAAATTCGTGCAGCGGGGGATCGAGAAGGCGGATTGTTACAGGCAGGTTGTCCATGACTTCAAGTGTGCGGCTTATTTCAAGTTTAACATATGGGAACAGTTCGGCAAGAACATCCTGCCTTTCTTCCCGTGTGCGGCTTAAAATCATTTTACGGAGAAGAAATAATGCTTTTTCAGAGTCTGCTCCATAAAACATGTGCTCCGTACGAAACAGTCCTATGCCTTCTGCACCGAAATCAAGGGCCTTTCGTGAATCATCGGGCGTATCTGCATTGGTTCTGACCTGAAGGGTGCGGTAAGTGTCTGCAATACGCATGAATTTCTGAAATCTGGGGTTTTCAGAGGCATCTTTCATGGTCAGCTGTCCCTCATACACTATCCCTTTTGTTCCGTTCAAGGTGATATGATCGCCTTCATGAAGAGTATGGGCACCCACATGGAAGCATTTGTTCTGAAAATCAATCTTAAGTGCGCCTGCTCCTACAATACAGCATTTGCCCCATCCCCTGGCAACCAGTGCGGCATGGCTTGTCATTCCGCCTCTGGCAGTAAGAATGGCTTTTGCCGCCCTCATGCCCTCAATATCTTCAGGGTTTGTTTCCTCCCGTACGAGTATGACATCCTTGTCCTCCCTGGCCCATTTTACAGCATCTTCAGATGTGAATACAATTTGTCCTGCAGCACCGCCCGGGCCTGCAGGCAGGCCTTCTGCAATCCTGACTGCTGTTTTTTCGTGTTCAGGATCCACAACAGGGTGAAGCAGATCATCCAGGGTTTTGGGGTTGATCCTGCAGACCATTATCTTTTCGTCAATCAGACCCTCATCAAGCATATCCATGGCCATGTTCAAGGCAGCTGAAGCTGTTCTTTTTCCGACCCGGCACTGGAGCATGTAAAGCACACCCTGCTGAATGGTGAATTCAATGTCCTGCATGTCCTTATAATGGGACTCAAGCAGGTTTCTGATATCACAAAGCCGGCTGTAAATTTCAGGCATCAATTCTTCAAGGGATTCAAGATGGCGGTTCTGTGCATTTTTAGTATCTTTATTTAATGGATTTGGTGTGCGGGTGCCCGCGACAACATCTTCACCCTGGGCATTGATAAGCCATTCGCCGTAGAATTTGTTTTCACCTGTGGCAGGATCCCTGGTAAATGCGACTCCTGTTGCTGATGTGGGGCCCATATTGCCAAAAACCATACTCTGCACATTGACTGCTGTACCCCAGCTGTCCGGTATATGTTCTATGCGGCGGTAGGAAACAGCCCGTCTGCCGTACCAGCTTTTAAATACAGCACCGATGGAACCCATAAGCTGCTCCCTTGGATCATCAGGGAAAGCCTGGTGCAGGTAGGTTTTAATTCTCTTTTTAAATCTTTCACAAAGGGCCTTGAGATCTTCCACGCTTATATCTGTATCGTTTTCATATCCCTTGTCATTTTTCAGGTTGTTCATCATCATTTCAAGATGGAGCCTGATACCAAGGCCGTCTTCAGGTTCGATCTGTTCAGCCTTTTCCATCACCACATCTGAATACATCATGATCAGTCGGCGATAGGCATCATATACAAACCATTCGTTGCAGGTTTTTTTTATCAGCCCTGGAATAGTTGCAGGGCACAGTCCTACATTGAGTATGGTTTCCATCATGCCCGGCATGGAGCTTCTTGCTCCTGACCTGCAGGATACCAGCAGGGGGTTGTCAGGATCGCCAAACTGCATGCCCATTTGTTTTTCAATAGTTTTCATTGCGGCATTCAGTTCTGCTTCAAGGGTGTCAGGAAATTTTTTGTCAAGATCAAAATAATGGTTGCAGCACTCGGTGGATATTGTAAAACCGGCCGGTACAGGAAGGCCCAGCCTGGCCATTTCTGCAAGATTTGCCCCTTTCCCGCCAAGAAGATTGTTTTGTGAGGCATTGCCGTCAGTGTGTTCAGGCCCGAATTGATAAATGTATTGTGTCATTTTCATCACTTTTAAATTAATTAAGTTATGTTAAGAATAAATTTTTAATATTGTAGAATTTTAAATTCAAGTCAAGAAAATTTTTATAGACATCCAGGGCCAACGCATGTAAATATTCCGCCCTGCCTGTTATTCTGGGATACTCTGTAATAAACAGCCACCTGCCCGGTGACGGCGGAGCGAGGTGATTACGCAGAATCCCCTATTGTTAACAATGCAGGCGTTCTGGCATCAACGGACCCTTGGAAGACTTTTGGCATGTTAATGGAAAAGATCAGGCTGATGACCGAACAGGGCAGACCCTGCCGCTTATTGTGAAAAAAAGCTGCCCGTCTTTTTCTTCCATAAATTTTGAGATTTTTAAAAGTGCGCTTGATGTAAACTTGATTCTGTGTTCAGAAGTCTGAAGGTAAAGGTTGTCCTCCCTGGTAAAAAGCTGTTCCGGCTCCAATAAAACTGTATCACGGGTATTTAATATAAGAAGGATATCTTCTTTTTCTTTTACGTCGCAAACAAAAAGCGCGGTATCTTCATAAGGAAAATATACTTTTTCTTCATACTCGTCGGTTACCTGGTGGACATAATATCCATTTTCATCTTTTTTGATGGAGGCATTGAAATATTTTTTGATTTTAGGATGTTCAAATTTCCCGTGTTCATTATACCAGCAGCCGTTTTTATCCATCCCGAAAACAGCGTTTTCCTTTGATACAACAATTTTCTTACGCTTTTGTGATGGCATTGACACACCTTTTAAATCAGGCCATTAAACTCCACAAAACGCCCGCCGCAATGGCTGAACCGATAACCCCGGACACATTGGGGGCCATGGCATGCATCAATAAAAAGTTGGTTGGGTCTTCTTTCTGGCCTACAATCTGAACGACACGGGCTGAATCCGGAACAGCCGACACACCGGCAGCCCCTAAAAGCGGGTTGATCTTTGATTTTAAAAACAGATTCATGATTTTGGCAAAAATAACGCCCGCCGCAGTTGCAATGCAGAACGAAAGCGCCCCCAGAACGAAAATGCCGACCGAACTTGTTGTAAGGAAAACATCCCCCTGGGTGCTTGCGCCCACTGTAATTCCCAATAGTATGGTGGCCGTGTCAATGATGGCATTCCTTGCTGTCTGGGCCAGTCTTTCAGTGACAACAGCCTCTTTTAGAACATTTCCAAAACACAGCATCCCAAGCAACGGAAGAGCCGCAGGGGCTAAAAAGCAACACAGAAGAAATACAACAATGGGAAAAATCATTTTTTCCCTTTTTGTAACTTCCCTGGGCTCCTCCATTCTTATCAGACGTTCTTTCCTGGTGGTCAAAAGTCTCATAATCGGAGGCTGGATCACCGGCACCAGCGCCATATAGGAGTAAGCTGCCACGGCAATGGGGCCAATCAATTTCGGCGCCAGTTTTGCTGTAAGAAAAATAGCGGTTGGCCCGTCTGCACCACCGATAATTCCAATAGAAGAGGCTTCATTAGGAGCAAACCCCAGGGCCAGGGCCCCCAGGAATGTGACAAAAATACCAGCCTGGGCAGCAGCTCCCAGAAGCATTAAAACCGGCCTTGCCAGAAGGGTGGAAAAGTCTGTCATTGCCCCGATGCCCAGGAAAATAAGAGGCGGATAAATCCCCTGGGTCACACCAAAATACAAATAGTGAAGAACTGAATTGTTCTCATAAATTCCTAATCCCAATCCCTTGAATATGGGAATATTCCCAATCAGCATGCCAAATCCAATGGGCACCAAAAGCAATGGTTCATAATCTTTTGCAATTCCAAGATAGATAAATCCTACCCCGACAATAATCATGATAATATTTCGGTAGTCGCACAGATAAAAGCCTGTGTTCTGAAAAAATTCTAAAAATAACGCTTCCATTTTATTTCCTCTTGCTTGTCATCTTTTTTTATGATCAGTCTTAACATGAAATAATTTTGTCAAATATGTCCTTGTCCCATATGAAAAACCCGGTACCATCGGGGATAATTATCTTTGTTTTAAGCAGGCTATTCAAACTTGAACACGGGTCTTTTAAATCACTGATCCGGGCAAGATGAAGCAGTCTTGGTAATGAAAAATGATCTTCCATAGTCCCTACAAGAAGGGCAAATTGTTTTGCCGTCTCTTTTTGATTTTCCGTAAAAACTTCCTGATCTGGTTGATTCGCTTCTTGTCCTTCTGGCTGCTCTTCCAATTTTTTTGTCTTAAAAAATGCTTTAATTTTTGACGGGTC
>CAYUOB010000141.1:0-6007 GCA_964446145.1 uncultured Desulfobacula sp. | reverse complement strand
ACTGTCCGTTAAAACTCTGCCATTGTGCATTCCCATATCATGTCTTGACATTTTATTTTTTGCCACAATTATTATTAAAAAATTTTATAAATGATAATTAAAACAAACAGGAGTAACAATGGGAGCAAAAAAGACACGCAAATTCAAAACCGAGGTGCAGCAGCTTTTGCATCTTATTATCAATTCCCTTTATTCCAACAGGGAAATATTTGTGCGGGAGCTTATTTCAAATGCGTCAGACGCAATAGACAAGGCAAGGTTCAGGGAACAGACAGAACCTGAACTCTTTGCAGATGATAATGATTATCATATCAGAATAACCCTTGATTCTGAGAACAATACATTTCAGATTTCAGACAATGGAATCGGCATGACCTTTGATGAAGTCAATGACAATATAGGTACAATTGCCCAGTCAGGAACAGCAGCATTCATGAAGGCTGTGGAAAATTCCAAAAAAGAAAACACCCTGTCTCCCGAACTGATAGGTCAGTTTGGGGTTGGGTTTTATTCCGCCTTTATCGTGGCAGACAAAGTAAGAATAGATACAAAAGCGGCAGGCGAGGAAAAAGGTGTCAGATGGGAATCTGACGGAAAGGGCACATATACGATCCAGGAAACGGAAAAGGAAAAACGCGGAACAACCATCACTCTCTATCTTAAGAAACCTGAAGAAGGAGAGCAGGATTTCACCGATGAATTTACCATTCAGAATATTGTAAAGAAGCATTCTGATTTTGTGACCTATCCGATTATAATGAATATGGAAAAAACACAGCCCATTCCTGAAAATGAAATAATCAAGGATTCAAGCGGCAAACCCATAGGAGACACATTCAGAAAGGTCAGAAAAGATGAAATCTTAAATTCAAGAAAAGCCATCTGGGCAAAACCCAAAGATGAGGTTACAAAGGAGGAGCACGAGGAATTCTACAAGCATATCAGCCATAATTGGGATAAACCCCTGGAAGTCATTCATAAACGCTTTGAAGGTGTTACAGAATATGATGTCCTGATGTATCTGCCGTCCAAGGCTCCGTTTGACCTTTTCAGGCCAGAGCGAAAACATGGCATGCAATTGTATTGCAAGCGCGTTTTTATCATGGATGACTGCAAGGAACTTCTGCCTGAATATCTCGGTTTTGTTCAGGGTGTTGTGGACGCTCCTGATCTTAACCTCAATGTGAGCCGCGAAATTCTTCAGGAAGACCGTTTGATCAGAAATATACGCAAAAATCTGGTCAAACAGATTTTTGCCGTGCTGGAAAACATGGAAAAGGAAAAATATGAAGAATTTTTCAATGAATTCGGCCAGGCTCTCAAGGCCGGAATCCCCACTGATTTTGAAAATAAGGAAAGACTTGCCGCTCTTTTGAGATACAAGACCACAAAATCTGACGGAAAATATGTTTCACTTGATGAATATATTGAAAACATGAAAGAGGATCAGAAGCATATTTATTATCTTACGGGCGAAAATCTGGCCTCACTGATGAATTCTCCCTTGCTGGAATCCCTGAAAGCAAAGGACTATGAGGTGCTTTTAATGGTTGATCCAATTGATGAATGGGTTACCCAGTCCCTGACTGAATACAAGGAGAAAAAACTTAAAAGCGCTGAAAAAGGTGATCTTGACCTTGAAAAAGTGGACGATGAAAAAAAGAATGAATATTCCGCTCTGCTGTCCTTTCTCAAGGGCAAACTTGAATCAAAGGTCAAGGATGTTGTTGTGTCCAAACGTCTTAAGGATTCTGTTTCCTGCCTTTCCGGCGATGACTGGGCAATGAGCGCCTATATGGAAAAAATCCTCAAGGCTTCAGGCCAGAAAACCCCTGAGCAGAAACGGGTGCTTGAACTTAATATCAATCATCCTGTCATGGCAAAGATGAAGCAGATTTTTGAAACAGATACAACAAACCCTGTATTAAAGGATTATAGCGAACTTCTGTTTGATATTGCCGTAATAAGCGAGGGAGGCAAACTTGAGAATCCTGCAAGATTTTCCAGACAATTGGGAGATCTCATGGCAAAGTCCATATGATTGTTTTTCTTGAAACCCTGGGCTGTTCAAGGAATCGGGTTGACAGTGAAATCATGCTGGGCAGGCTTGAGGCCCGCGGACATGTTGTTACGGATGACCCTGCCTGCGCTGAAGTGATAATTGTCAACACCTGCGGATTTATTTCAACAGCCTCTGAGGAGGCTGTTGATGTCATTCTGCAGATGGCAGAGCTGAAGAAAACAGGAAAATGTGAAAACCTGATTGTTACAGGATGCCTGGTTCAGCGATACAAAGATGATTCTGATCTTGTTTCCATGTTGCCTGAGGTTGATGCATTCCTTGGCACGGCAGCCTGCGATGCCATTGCAGATGCGGTTGAAGGCCGCCATGACAAACCCTTTGTTCTGTTTCCCGATCCAGGAACACGAAAATTTCAGGCCCCGGGGGAAACAAGAAAGCTTGTGTGTGATTATTCTGCCTATATCAAGGTGTCAGAAGGATGCAGCAGGCACTGCACATATTGTGTGATACCTGAGTTGCGCGGAAAACAGAGGTCAAGGCCCCTGGACGATATCCGGGATGAAGCTGTAAGCCTTGCCGGTCAGGGTGTAAGGGAAATTATTCTGACTGCTGAAAATACAACTGACTATGGCTGCGACCTCAATGATAATACAGGATTTGACACTGTGCTGTCCTGTGTTTCTTCAGATATCAGACAATCTGACCCTGCCGGGCCTGATGTGTGGATACGTTTTCTGTACACCCATCCTGCAAGCCTGACTGATTCTGTTATAAAAACCGTAAAGAACAATGATAATATATGTTCGTATTATGATGTTCCTGTTCAGCATGCATCATCGGATATACTGAAAAAAATGGGCAGGCCATATACCCGTGAAAACCTGTATTCACTTTTCAGCACCATAAGAGAGATTGACCCTGCGGCTGCCCTGAGGACAACCCTGATAGTTGGTTTTCCAGGAGAAACAGACAGGGATTTTGAAATTCTGATGCAGTTTGTGAAGGATATCAGGTTTGAACATCTCGGTGTGTTCACCTATTCTGATTCCCACGATCTTATGTCGCATTCTTTTAAAAACCATGTGCCCCATGAAATTGCACAGCAGCGCCATGACATGATCATGCAGGCCCAGGCCGGGATTTCAGAATCCATTAATCAGGGGCGGGTGGGAGAAATTCACAAGGTTCTTGTTGAAGAAAACCCTGAGCCGGGTGTATATATCGGAAGAACAATGTTTCAGGCTCCTGAAGTGGATGGGGTTACCTTTATTTATTCTGACGGCCTTGAAACAGGAAATTTTGCCAGGGTAAAAATCACCCAGGGGTTTGAATATGATATTGCAGGAGAAATTGCATGACAGAAACCTTGAAACAGCAGATCCTTGAAACAGCAGCGCCTGATCTTGAGAAAATTGAAAAAGCTCTTGAAGACCAGCTTGATCCCAATCTGGAACTGGTAAAGAAAATTGCCTCCCATCTTCTTTTCAGCGGCGGAAAGCGTTTAAGGCCCCTTTTGATGGTTCACAGTGCCCGTGCATGCGGGTATGGCAGAGGGTTTGAAATCAGGTTTTCCACAATTTTTGAGTACCTGCATGCTGCAACTCTCCTGCACGATGATGTGGTGGATGAAGCAAAGGTAAGACGCGGCAGAAAAGCCGCTCACCTGAAATGGTCTGCACCTGAAGTGGTGCTCACAGGAGATTTTCTTCTGGCAAAATCCCTTGAGATTGCCGCAGAAACAGGGGAACCTGAAATTATTTCCATTATTGCAAAAATTACAGGCGATATGTCCCAGGGAGAAATAGATCAGCTTTCAAAAAAAGGAAAACTTGATCTGTCAGAAGAACAATATCTTGAAATTATTGAAAAAAAAACTGCTGTCCTGATCAGGGGAGCATGCCGGAGCGGAGCTGTGCTTGCAAAGGCTGATCCCGGAAAAATCCAGGCTCTGTCTGACTATGGGTTTCATCTTGGCATGGCATTTCAGATGGCTGACGATCTTCTGGATTATACCGCAGATGCCAAAACCCTGGGGAAAAATCCCGGTGCTGACCTGCGTGAAGGAAAACTTACCCTGCCCTTGATTCATTCTCTTGCACATGCTTTGCCGGAAGACAGGAAGTGGATGGAGCATCTGACGGAAACAGAGGATTTTGATCCTGTCATGTTTGATAAATTAAAAGAAAAACTATATGAATACGGTGGCATCGCATATACCCGCAAAAAGGCACAGGATCATGTAAGAAAGGCAAAATCATGCATTGAGGCATTTGCTGATACTGATTCAGGCCTGCTTTTGGGTATGATTGCAGATTATTCCATAGAGCGAAAGGTGTGAACAATGCTTAAAAAATCAGCTGTGGTTCTTGTTTTGTCTGTTATGCTGGCAGGGCTGCATGTCATGGCCCATGCAGCAGGCAGTGAAAAAAATGTATTCACATGTGTTACAGCGGCAAAGACAAGGATAACGGAAAACAATATTCAGCAGGCAAAACAGCATTCTGTGTCAGCTGCACTTGATATGGCTCTTCAGAATGCATTTGCCTCTCTTGTCTCAAGGCCGGTTTTTGCATCAGGCCTTGATTTTTTTTACAGCAGGATAATTCCCCGTGCCAGGGATTATATAATTGCCTACAGGGTTCTTGGCGGGATAGAGGATAATGGTTTTTATCTGACAGCCGTTGAATCAAGAGTGGACACAGGACTGCTTGAAAAAACCCTGATTGATGCAAAAGTGCTCAATGCCCATAATGACAAACCCGTAATTTTGTTTTTTATTGCGGAACAAACTTCAGAAGATGTTTTGCCAAGGTACTGGTGGGGCCATAATCCTGAACCCTATAAATCAGATGCTGAGCGTATAATTGTCGAAAAAATGATCCAGAGCCGTTTTGATGTGGCAGGAGCGGGCTCAGACCGGCCTGACCCTGCTTTTTACAATATAAGCTTTAATTCAGTTTATGATGTTGAGGCAGCAGAAAAACTTGGCAGGCAAATGAAGGCGGACATGGTTGTCCTGGGCAGGGCCAGTGCATCGGAGGCAATTAACCGTATGGGAGAGGAAAAAACTTTCAATGCCCGGATCAGCCTTGAGGCGTATAACCTTGAAACCGGTGAAAAAGCGGTTGTATCAAATGTCCAGGCTGTTGTTAAAAATGAATCTGTCAGTGCTGGAAACCATCTTGCCCTTGTCAAGGCAGCAGAGCTGTCAGCTGCTGACCTCATTGAAAAAATTGATGCCTATTGGTCAAATAATTTAAGAAAGGAGCACAGTTTTGATCTCAGGGTCCAGGGGGATAATTTCCTTGTACGTTACCTTGCCCTGAAACAGAAACTGAGGCAGATGCCCGGGATCGAAAATATGCAGCCAAAGGAAATCGGTTCTGATTATGCTGTGCTTCAGATTTTTTACAAAGGCAAACCAGCGCAATTTGCCGATGGTGTCATGCTGAAAACATTTGAAGGTTTCGGCCTTGAAATTTCAGATGTGACAGATGATCTTGTATCCGTGAAATTTATTGAAAAATCAGCGGAAACACCTATAAATGAGAATAGTTTTGATGGTATCTTTGTGCCTGGCGATCATGGAAATCGGAATATGAAGCAATAGGTATTGATATATTATCTTTTGGGAGAGAGGTGCTTTTTAACCGAAATGATATCTTTCTTGACAGATTATGTAATCCTATCCTATGATCCAGCGTGAAATAATTTAGTGAGAATAATTATGACATAATATAGCATTTTCAGGCATTGACGTGATGGAAATCCAATCTTCTCTTGTTTATCAGAAAAAGGATGATACAGATGCCTTTAAACAGTTTATCTTGGAATCGGATTTGTCTGTTCGTGCGACTAATGTCCTTTTAACCAATATTGACTCTTTGGAAGTCTTTGGTCGGTTGACTGCGGAAAATTTGTCGCAACTGCCCAATTGTGGCAAAAAGACGGTTCAGGAAATTATTGATTTCTTGAATAAACTTA
>CAYUOB010000140.1:4090-6027 GCA_964446145.1 uncultured Desulfobacula sp. | reverse complement strand
ATAAAAAATACAAATTCTGCCTGTTTTCCAACATAGTATAACAGATTGCAGAAGGGCTGTGATAAAGCCGGCATGGGGCTTATGCCCATGCCGGCCAACACCTTATCACAAAATCCGTGCAATATGTGACTCAAGCTGCTCCTTTGGCAGAGCGCCCACAAGTTTATCAACAATCTTGCCGTTCTTCACCAGAAACATGGTTGGAATACTTGAGACTGAATATCGTGCACCAGTCACAGGGTTTTCATCCACATTAAGTTTTGCGATTTTCAATCTTCCTGCGTATTTCAGGGCCAGCGCATCCAGGACAGGGCCCACGGCACGGCACGGGCCGCACCAGGGTGCCCAGCAATCAACCAGCACAGGCAGCGAACTGTTCAATACTTCCCTGTCAAATGAATTATCAGTTACATTCACAGGCCTGGTTAAAACTTCAGACAAAGCTGCTCCGCATCTTCCGCATACAGGACGCTCCTGCACCCTTGACACGGGGATCCTGTTCTTTGTCCCGCATTGTGGGCATGCCATTATAAAAAAATCATTATTCATAATAATATACCTCAAATCAGTGCTGCTATATCCTTTCCATATGACTGGGCAGCCTGAATGCCGCCTTCAACCCAGCTTGCCTTGAGCATGAGGGGCCCTGATACCATTTTCATTTTAAAAACATGCTCCATTGTATCAAAAATCCTTCCAGGCGCTTCGCCGCTCCATCCGTATGCGCCAAAGGCTCCTCCCGGCTTTCCCTCAAGGCCTGCCCTTTCCGCGATAAAAAGAATCTGTTTCATTGATGAAATCATCTCGCCATGATAGGTAGCAGATCCGAATGCATAGCCATCATAAGCTTTAAGATCATCTTCTTTTTTTATTTCACTTGTCTTTTTTAAGTCAGCTTCATGCCCTGCAATACGGACACCCTCAGCCACAAGCTCTGCAATGGATTTTGTCTCATCTGCTCTTGATGCATAGACTATCAGCACTTTTCCCATTTTTCACTCCTTTATTAAATTAAGAATCAACATTCTGCGTTTTTGTAATCCAGTACATAAATTGAACCAAGCAAAATTCAGGCCACCGGCTAATAAAAATGCACCGACTGGATTTTTATCAAGGCGAAACAGAATGGCACAAAAAATCGTGCCTAAAAAATTTAGCCTTATTTGCATGGCATAAATTGTGCAGCATTATATTTTACGATAAAATAAAACCTGCTGACGATAATCCAGCAGAACCATTGATTTCACATCAGAACAAAGGAGAAAATTTCCATGAATAAAAACAAAACCATATTGTACGCATTAAGTACATGCAGCCATTGCAAATCAACCAAAAAGCTGCTGTCCCAGTGCAATGTCGAATATGATTACATAGAAGTGGACGACCTTGAAGGAGAGGAACGCAAGGCTATTCTTGCCGATATACGTGCCATGAATCCAAGATGTTCATTTCCGACCATAAAAATCAATGATATCGTCATTGTGGGATACAGAGAACAACAGATCAGGGAGGCTCTGGGAATAAATGAATAAAATTGAACAATTATATGAAACCCTTAAAAAATCCCAGGAATCCAAAGGGATATACTTTAATAAAGACAGGGATCTTGTATTTGAACTTCTTGAATCTCTCGTCAAAAACAGGGAACGCTACGGGTACATGGCCTGCCCGTGCAGGCTTGCAAGCGGAGATAAAGATGCAGACAAAGATATCATCTGTCCCTGCGAATACAGGCAGGCCGATCTTGAGGAATATGGAGCATGTTTCTGCGGACTTTATATATCTGAAAAACTCAACAATAAAAAAATGCAGTCACATTATGTTCCGGAAAGAAGACCGCCTGAAAAAATATTCTGACCTTATAAATAAAGGGAAAAAAATGAGAACCTGGCAGTGTACAATCTGCAACTACATACATAAAGGACCTGCTCCGCCGG
>CAYUOB010000140.1:0-3990 GCA_964446145.1 uncultured Desulfobacula sp. | reverse complement strand
TCTGGTTCATACACCCAATGGACTTGTACCGGTTGCAGTTCTTTTATGGGCAGCAGCCTGGATATCAGGCAGCCAGATCCCCGCAAAAGCGGCAGCCATTGACCTTGGCTTTGTTGTTGCATCCTTGCCGCTTGTCATATTTACCGGAGTGCTTGAATGGAAACACAAGTACAAAGGGCAGATGACATCTGCCTTCAGGCTCAAAATACTGGCTGCTGCTGTTACAGCAGTTGCCAGTACAGCAAGCCTTATATGGTACCTGGTTGTTCCGGATGTTCTGTCTTCACCGGGAGCTGGAATTTTTATTTTCATCAATATTGTGATGCTTGGTGCAACGGGTATGGCAGGCCATATTGGCGGCAAATTTGTGTTCAGGGATTAAAACTCAAGCACAATTCCCACAGGGCAGTGATCAGACCCGAAGATATCATTATTGATAAAGGCTTGTGCAACAAAGCCTTTATCAATAAGATCCCGGGTGACAAAAAAATAATCAATGCGCCATCCTGCATTATTTTTCCTCGCATTAAACCTGTATGACCACCAGGAATATTTGACTGTGTCAGGGTAAAAATATCTGAAAGTATCCACATACCCCTTATCCTGCATTCTGTCCAGAACATCCCTTTCAATTCTCAAAAAACCTGAACGTTTTGAATTGGCCCCTGGGTTCTTAAGATCAATTTCATTATGTGCAGTATTGAAATCCCCTGTGATGATAAGGCTTTTGCCTGAATTTTTAAGTTCATCTGCAAGATTTATAAACCAGTCATAAAAATCAAGTTTGTATTTCAGGCGGTCATCATTCATCTGACCGTTGGGAAAATAAATATTGAACAATGTAAATTCAGGATAATCAAGTTGGATAATACGTCCCTCATTATCAAATTCAGGCCTGGAAAAAGATGTTATCACCCTGTCCGGAACAGGCCGTGAAAAGGCGGCAACCCCGCTGTATCCTTTTTTCACGCTTGAATACGCCCAAAAGGATTCATAGGTGGGTATGTTGATCATTTCCTGTGTTCTCTGATGCTCCTGCAGTTTTGTTTCCTGAAGCAGAAGAATATCAGGATCAAGGGTTTGTATGCTTTTCATAAAGCCTTTTTTCAACACAGCCCTGAGTCCGTTCACATTCCAGGATATTATTCTGAACTTTTTTTTATCATTCATATCTGCCTCCCGGCTGGATGTTTATTGCACATGTCTCATGATACAGGTATGCCCTGATACAAAAAAGCATCAGGTTCAGTTTTCATCATTCAGGATTATCCGCGCATCTGCAATAACGCACCTGTCTTTCGTACATATGACAGGATTCAGGTCCACGGATTCAATATCATTTTCAAGATCCATCACAAGCCTTGAAAATTTGACCAGCACAGGGGTCAGAATATCCATATTCACACCGGGCCTGCCACGATGCCCTTTTATTATGGCGGCAGCTTTCAGCGAGTCAACCATTGAAAAAACATCTTCAGGCCTTAAAGGAGCCATACGTATGGCCGTATCATTATAAACCTCCACAGCCGTACCTCCGACTCCGAACACGATCACAGGGCCGAACTGAAAATCATTTTTCGCACCTATGATAACTTCAATGCCCTTTATCATCTCCTCCACAAGGACAGTTTCACAGCCTTCAAGTTTCATGAGCCTTGCCATCTCTGAATCAAGATGATCAGCAGAGCGTATTCCTGTCACAACTGCATTTTGTTCTGTCTTGTGCAGTATTTTCTTTGAAACAGCCTTGGCAACAACAGGGCCATCTGTCTGGTTCAGAAAGCGGACAGCTTCTTCAGGTGAACCAGTCACAACAGATGCCGGTATATCAAAACCGCGGGATTTCATTACAGCCTTGGCATCTGGTTCACAGACCCATCCGGATTCACGCCCTGCTTCAATGAGTTTCCTGATTTTTCTGTTCAGCATGGTCTGCACCTCTTCAATGCCTTTGCCATGAACACCGCTCCTTCAACAGAGGATGCCACAGGTATGTTATTAAGCTCAAAACCCTCAATAATAATTTTATATTTGTCTTCCTTTGGCACATATGCAATCAGGGGTTTTCCCTCATTTCTTGCAACCTGACTGAGCTTTGCGCCGATATCAGCTGAAACTCCCGGTGAATAGGGGATCAGAAGAGTCATTATGCAGTCAATATTCCTGTCCCTTGAAAGGTGCCTGACACAGGCCATTATATCATTATCAACACAGCTTCCTGTAAGGTCCACAGGGTTGGCAAGGGAGACAATATTCCTGATTCCGGCAGATAGTTTCGCCCTTATTGTATCTTCAGTTGAAGGATCAATATCAGGAACATTTATTCCATGCAGGCTGCATGCATCAGCCGCAATAACACCATGCCCGCCGCTAAGGGAAATTATGCCCAGATTTGGCCTGATCCCCTCCGGATAACAGCTTAATGCCTCACAAAAGGATGTCAGTTCATATTCATTATCCGCCTGTGCCACACAAAATTGTTTCATGATCTGGGAAAATACCCTGTAATCCCCTGCCAGTGAGGCAGTATGGCTTGAGGCAGCCTGAACCCCCCTGCCTGTTTTGCCTGCCTTCAGAACTACAACCGGCTTGGAACATTTTTCCACCCGTCTTACAAATCTGCGGCCTTCATTTTTTTCAAAACCTTCTATATAAAATGTAATAACCCCTGTTCCAATATCCCGGTCAAAAAAATCCAGCATGTCAGTTTCCCTGATACATGCCTTGTTGCCTATGCTGACTGCAAGCGAAATTCCTATGCCATGGCCTGCGAATTTTACCATCTGATCCACCAGCACTCCCCCGCTCTGGCTTACAAAACCCACATTTCCCCTGTCAGGACGGATAATCCTCTCTCCCGGAAGAAAAAATGTATCCACAGATCCGGGGGCATAAATTCCAAGGCAATTGGGCCCTATAAAAGGAAAAGAAGCCTCTTTAGCCATATCAGTTACTTTCTGCTGAAGTTTCATGTTCCCGGATTCTGCAAATCCTCCTGATATTATCACTGCACCTTTCACATTATTTTCAATGCATTGTTCAATTATCTCCGGCACATATTCAGCTCTCACCGCCACCACGGCAAGATCAATCTGCTCATCTATATCGGCAATGCTGCGGTAAAGGTTTTCCCTGTTTATCGTGCCGCCCTTTGGATTCACAGCAAAGGTCTTAACAGGGTATCTCAGGTGATTTTTGTTGTAAATTACATTGGCAGGATGGTCTCCGTGTGAGGTTGATACTCCGATTACAGCCATTGATGAAGGTTTGAAAAGACTGTTCAGATTCACTTTTTTTCCTTTCATCCCGGAGAATACAGGATCAGGTTTTTAAAAAGAGCGGCTGCATGGCCGCCCTTTTCTACCTGAGCTGTACCGGGTTTAATTTTCCTGGTCAGCCAGAAAATCGTCATACATTGTTTCAAGTGCAAGTTTATGTTTTGATTCCTCCTGTACAAGGATCATGAACAATTTTCTTGCATCTTCATTATCTGTTTTGTCTGCAAGAGAGGTATAAAGTTTTACTGCCTTTTCCTCTCTTTTCATGGCAATTTTGAGGATCTCAGGCATGGGCATATCTTTTTCATATTCTGTTTCATCCATGTAATCGCTGATTTTAAGATCAGCCACAGGTTTGAATTCATAGGAATCAATTTTGTCCTTATTGCCTGAAATATCTGAAAGAAGGGCAGCATGCTTTTCCTCTTCCTTTGCAAATTGCTCAAAGGTTTCCCTGAGTGCAGGCCGTGACGCTTCAGCGGCCAGCGATGAATAAAACTGCACAGCTTCATTTTCCCTTGCAATGGCAAATTCCAGTATTTCGTCAACTGATCCAAAGTTCATGTTAAATCTCCTTTATACATTAAGGTTTCAGGTCTTTTCTTTTCTGAACTTTTCAGGTTTCCTCTGTATCTTTGAAAATTAAGGCTGCAAATTGTATACCATATATTCCTAGTGACAGCACAGCAAATTTTCAAATAAAACCTGATTT
>CAYUOB010000139.1:0-6054 GCA_964446145.1 uncultured Desulfobacula sp. | reverse complement strand
AACCCGTCAGGTACGGGTGAATTTTCAAGATTGACAGGTTTTATGGAATAACGTTCAGATATGAGGGAATTAAACACATTCATGGCGTTTGACGGCTTTCCCTGCATCATGGCAAGCCTGTCCGGGGTGAGGCGGCAGGTGCCGTGGCCGGCAAGGAACCCCATGTCCTTGTTTATGCCTATCATTTTTTCCACGACCAGGTTAAGCTGCTCTTCAAGATCTGCTGTATCTGCCATCTGGTATGTTGTGCCTATTATGGGAAGATTTACAGCGGAAATCAGGGGGAGTGTTGCTGTTTTGCCCTTGAATTCAATCACAAGTCCTGCTGCTCCGCTTCCTGGCGCAATATTCTTTTCTGCAATTGCAGGCCAGGACAGGGCCATTAAATTGTATTTTTTGCCAAGGGCATCAATTTTTGCCTTGTCTGATATATCGAATTTTTTGAACTCCAGTATTCCAAGGGTTTTTGTGTTCAGCTTTTTCACCATGTCAGCCACTTTATCGGCCAGTGACGGAAGATGGTCAAGCCCGATCAGGGGAGCAATCCTGTTGAGAGAAGAGGACAGATACATGGTGACCTTTATTTTGTTTTTTACCCTTAAAAGAGCACTGACCTTGTTGTTGAGCTTCTGTATTGCCGTGGTGAGCCTGTATTCAAGCCCGTCCGTTGATGTTATGGCCTGTATCTTTTCGATAAGGTCTCCATGAATTATTACAAGCCCCATATATGCTTTCTGAAATTTGATCTCATCATTTTCAACCACTCTTATCTGGACAGGCTGAATCCCGTAGTCATTTGCCATTTCACGATTTGCATCGGCATTGCCGGCCAGAGAATCCTCTGTCGGAGAAACATTGTAGAATGTGTAATTGAAATATCTGCCTCCCCATGCAGAATATTCTTCCAGCAGATCCCTTAAATACCTGGCTGTATTATTATGGGGCGCAGGAAGGTTTCTTGAAAAAAAGACCTTGATGGTCAATGGTTCTGAGAGAGTTCTGACAACATCCCTGCTTGCCTTTGACAGAGAATACATTTTATTTTTTGTAAGGTCGGTTCTGGAGAACAGGGTGAGCCCCACAATGTTGACCAGTACTATTACCGCAATATACAAGATAAATTTGAAATATTTTTCTTTTATTGAAAATTTTCCCATGGTTTCTCCTTAATTTTTCTCATGCATGGCAATATGGGTTGAAAAAATAAAGATAAAGATCACGCTCACAAAATAGAGGATATCCCTTGAATCTATTATCCCCTTTGAAATATTGGCAAAATGAAAATTTGCACCTATGTACTGAATTACAGATGTGATTTTTGCAGGCATGAAAAATAAAATTTTATCGAGTATGGTAAGTGTAAAGCACAGGGCACAGCCTATGATAAACGCAATGATCTGATTGCGGGTAAGGCATGATGCGAAAAGTCCCATTGCACAATATGCGCCTCCAAGAAATACAGCCCCGACATAGCCCCCAATCACGGGGCCGGGGTCAATTTCACCTATGAAGGATATGAAAATCGGATATGAAAGGGTGGGGATGAGCATGGCAGCCGTAAAAAAGGTCGCGGCAAAAAATTTGCCCAGGGCGACCTGGGTAAATGATACCGGCATTGTCAGCAGAGTCTCATGGGAGCCCACATTCCTTTCCTCTGAAAACAGGCGCATGGTGATTGCAGGTATGATAAATGAAAAGGTAATGGGTAAAAGAGAAAAAAAGTCCCTTAGATCAGCCCTGCCGAAAATGAAAAAAGTGGAAAAGAAAAACCATCCGGTTACAATGAGAAATATTGAAATAACAATATATGCAATGGGTGATATGAAATAGTCTTTAAATTCCTTGATTGCAATGGTCAGTATCTGTTTCATTATTTTATGCAGCCTCCCTTGTCAGTTCCCGGAATATTTTTTCAAGCCCCTGGGATTCTGTATTCATCTGAAGTATTATCCAGTCTGTTTCTCGTATTTTAAGATAGAGATCAGGCCTGATATCCCTGTTGTCCCTGCCCGTTATCTCAAATGTAACAGCCTGATCTTCACCTGATTCGGCAATTTTGACTTCCTGGATGAAATCCAGTGATTTTAAAAAGGTTTCAGCCTCATCCTGCTGTACATTCCTGAGGGACAGCCTGACAAGACACCCGCTTTCCGCCCTTGCTTTCAGGTGTTGTGTTGTATCATCAGCCACAATTCGGCCTCTGTTGATAATGACTATGCGGTCGCATGTGGCTTCAGCTTCACTTAGGATATGGGTTGAAAATATAATGGTTTTTTCCCTGCCGATGGTTTTGATTATATTTCTGATTTCTGCAATCTGGTTGGGATCCAGGCCTGAAGTTGGTTCATCAAGAATGAGTATCTCAGGGTCTGTCATCATTGCATGGGCAAGTCCGACCCTCTGGCGCAGCCCCTTGGAAAGATCTGAAATGGGCTTGCCCATTATGGAGCCCAGCCCGCACATATCAGATAATTGCAAAAGCCTGTCATAGCGTTTTTCCCTGTCATGTATTCCCTTGATTTTTGCAACATAATCAAGATAGTCGTAAACCAGCATGTTGTGGTACAGGGGAGCTGATTCAGGCAGATATCCGATCATGGATTTTATTTTAATGGCATCTTCAGGCATCTGAAGATCTTTGACCTTGATAGTGCCTGAACTTGGCCTGAAATATCCGGTGAGCATTCTTAATGCCGATGTCTTGCCTGCTCCGTTAGGCCCGAGAAGGCCCAGGATTTCTCCCTTCCGGATGGTGAGGCTTATATTGTTCACAGCACAGAAGTCTTTGTAGTATTTGGTAAGGTTCTGAACTTCAATCAAGTTGTCCTCCTTCAAAGTTTACATGGTTACGGGGTTGTTTTAAAAGTCTTCCAGAGCTTTGCTTTTTTCAATGAAGTCAAAAAGGTCTTCTTCTGTCCTCTGGCAGGCTGTGAGTGCTTTTTCAAGGCTGCGGCAGAATGGGTCTTCAGGGCCAAGAGCTGCAGCCGCCTTGCGGTAAAGGTTCTTTGTGCGTGCAAAATGGGCTTTCAGATCCTTGAACAGTATTTTGCGTTCTTCATGCCTTATTTTTTCAACCTTTATAATGGATTCAAGTTTTTTGACTGAATATTCAACCAGGGCATCCCTTGGCGTTCCGTATGTGCTTGAGATGGCTTCAAGTGCCTCAATTGTGCGGCGGCTTAAAACAAAGGTCTTCTGGCGCCTGGGAATTTTTTTGAATTGTTTGATTTCTATGGTTCTGGCAATGCTGTCCAGGGCATCCATATCCTCTATGATATGATCAAAAAGCGATTTCTGTTTTATCCCCATGTGGATGGCCACAAGGCCTATGGCATCTATGGCTTTCTGGGACAGCTTGAAAGTCGCCCTTACCGATTGTTTTCCCCTGAGGTCAAAAAGGGTTGATCCGGGAAACTGGTCTTCTATTTTTGACATACCGGACTCCTTTACGGGTGTTTATATGATATTTATAGTCTCATTCAAAATAGTAATGAAACTATATAATGGTTGAAATTTTATCTTAAAAGAAAAAAGGTATCAATGGGAAATCTTGAAGATGACCAAAAAATAATCTTGGCTTAAAACATTGTAAAACAAAGGGCTGTTGCCACGGCACCTGCAATGAAATATATTTCTGCTCCGCAGGGGTTGAATTCAGGGTCAGTCCTGTCCTCATCATAGCACCGTGCCTGCATTGCAAGCACAAGATTGTCAGCTGACATAAAGGTTTTACGCAGCAGGGGCATGGCAATGCGGTTTATTTTTTTTATTGGATTTTTTTCAAGATCACCGCACCTTGCCTTTCCTGCATCTGAAATTTCCCCGGCCTGCCTGAAAATAACCGGCATGAATCCTAAAGCAAGGCTTATCATGACGCCCAGGCGTTTTTCAGGGATAAATGGAATTGGCTTTAAAAACCATTGGACTGCTGCCTTAACTGAGCCTGGTTTTGTCGTGGCAGTGAAAATTGCACCTGTTACCATGATCAGAAAAAATCTGAATGCAACCATAATTCCCTGTGCAATTCCCTGTTTTGTGGCAGATATGCCGTGAAATGAAAAAATGATGTCACCTGGCACAGCAAGGGCCCTGGCTGCAAACACAAGAAACAGAATAATCATGAAATATCTGAGTGCCCTGAGAAAAGGCAGAAGTGCAAGGCCTGTATTTTTGAAGAAAAATATGAGAATTCCGGCAAAAATTGCGGAAGGTACAGGCCCTGCTGACAACATGGTTATGCTGACGAGGCACAGAATAAAAAATTTGCACCTTGGGTCCAGCCCGTGAAGCAGGCTGGATCCATGAATATAGGCAAAGGGATTCATGATGCCCACGGCCTCAGGCCGAGCCCGAATTTTGAACAGCAGGGCTCCTTGACTCCATATGATTCAAGCACAGGGACAATATCTTCAGGGTGTCCGTCTGCAACTATTCTCCCCTTTTCCATGATGATCATTCTTGTTGCCAGGCTTACGGCTATTTCAACATCATGGGCGGCAATAATTATGGTATGCCCTGACTGGTTAAGCCCTGAAATGGTTGAAAGCACCTGGCAGATTCCTGGATAGTCAAGGTTGGAAAAAGGTTCGTCAAATACAATAACCTGTGGATCCATGACAAGAACGCCTGCAATGGCAAGTCTGCGTTTTTCCCCTCCTGAAAGTGATGATGGATGACGGTCCTTTAAATGCAGAAGATCAAGTTTTTCAAGAATCAGGCTTACTTTCATGGTGATCTGTGAACGTGGAAATTTCAGGTTCTCAAGCCCGAATGCGGTTTCATCGAACACAGTGTCCCCCACAATCTGGGTGTCAGCATCCTGAAAAACCATGCCAATGGTTTTCCTTGCAAAGACAAGGTTGGTGGCAAGCTTTTTCCCGTCCACCAGGATACTTCCTGAGCAGGGCTGCAATAGCCCGTTCAGATGGCGCAGCAATGTGGTTTTGCCTGATCCGTTTCTGCCTGCCAGAATGATGAACTCACCTTTTTTTATGTCAAGGCTTATATTGTTCAGCCCCCTGTATCCATCTGCAAAGGTATGGCAGATATTATCTATTTCAATGATTCTGTCCTGCATGGCATTAATGCATCAGGGAAGCCGTATTGCCGGTCTTAAAGCCTTTGCAATGAAGCCTGCTGCAATGATTTTTATCATATCTGCGATTATAAAAGGGTACATGCCAAGGCTGAATGCCTTGGGCCATGACATTGCTGTCACAGCTTTGAGCCAGGGTACGCCTGCGGCATAAATAATGATTGATCCTGCTGTCATGGCAATTATATCGCCCGGAAGGTTTTTGCCGAACAGCCTGGATAGGGCGCCGGCTGCCGCTGCACAGGGAAGATATCCCAGAAGATACCCTCCGGTGGGGCCGACCAGTTTTCCGATTCCTGAAGTCCCTCCTGCAAAAACCGGCAGGCCTGCAAAACCGATCATAAGATATACAGCGACACATGCAGTTCCCCACACAGGGCCCAGAAGAATAGCTGCAAGCAGGACAAACATGTTCTGAAGAACAATGGGAACAGGCCCTATGGGAATCTGTATGAATGCACCTGCTGCAATGAAAGCCACCATCAGAGATGTATATACTGTCATTCTGAGCTGGTCAGGTGAATTTATTATTGTGCGTTTATTTGCGTTATTGATGGAAGCAGTCTCCATAGATAATTCTTTTTTGTTTTCCATGTTTATCCTCCTCTATTATCAGGGCTCCTGTTTCATCCACATCCACGGCCATGCCTTCGTGGAAATCCTTAAGTGTTTCAACGCGCACCAATGTGCCTATGGTGGAAGTGTGCTTTTTCCATTCCGTGATAATCTTTCTGCAGTCAGGGTTTTTGATCATGAGAGAGAAATCGTCCATGAAATTCTGGAGAATCGTTTTTCTTGAGATTTTTTTCCCCAGGATCTGTTTCAGCGAAACAGCGTTTGCTTCATGCTGAACCGGATCATTGTTGACATTCAGCCCGATTCCAATGTTGACAAATTCTATCATATCCCCCTGTGTTTCCATTTCAGACAGAAGGCCGCATAATATCTTGCCTTCAAGC
>CAYUOB010000138.1:0-6105 GCA_964446145.1 uncultured Desulfobacula sp. | reverse complement strand
AACCCAGATCCTGCAAAGACAATAATATGTTGCGATAAAAAGAGCACCCTTTTATAATGATCTTAGCAAGTTAAACGTAGACCACCTACGAAAAGAAGATCATCAAAAGGGTGCATATGAAACATAGCAGTAAAGGTAGAAAACGTAAAGTATTCAAGCAGGGAAAAGCACATATTACTTTCACAGGCAAATCTGTAACTGCCAATGCCGGAATGGCATTGGTCAGCCGAGCATTTGAAGCATTCCATATCCCAGAGCAGTTGAAAGCTGTTACAGCTGATCTTGATCAAAACAAACGCTATCCAACCCATGAACTGCTGCAACAGCTGATCGCATTGAGAATTCTTGGTGGTGAAGCGATCCACGATACCGCTTTACTGGCCGAACCCGCCCTGGCAGCTTTGTTTCAATGGGGCAGTGTTGCTGATTCGACAACTTATGGCCGGAGGCTCAAAACTTTGACTTGGCGTCATAACCTGGCTTTGGAAAATATCGTTACCCGGCTTAACAGTCTGGTTACCAAACCCGGGAAGTTGTTCTTTGCCATTGATTCAACAGTTGACACTGTATTTGGTCGGCAGATCCAGGGTGCAGTGCCTGGCTACAATCCCCATAAACCCGGCAGAAACAGTTACCATCCATTGCTGGCGGTCAATGTTAACACAAAATCGATTGTTGACGGATACCTGAGACCGGGCTCATGTGCATCCAATGATGGTCTCGATGGTTTTGTACGGAAAATAATATCAGAGGCTGATCGTCCGGGAGAGGATATAACAATCCGCCTTGATAAGGGACTGACATCGGGAGCTGTTCTGGATACCATTGAAGAGCTTGGAGCAGGTTACGTGGGCAAGGTTAAGCTGACCTCAACAATCATGGGACAAATATCCCGTATCAAGAAGTGGCGGAGCATTGGCAACGGTCATTTTGCTGCCAACTTTAGACTCAAGCTGACGGGCTGGTCCCATGCCAGGCGTTTTACGGTAATTGAACGTAATCTTCCACCAGCCAAACCAAGCGAACAAATGCTGCTTTTTGACATTCTCGAAGGCCGTTATGAGGTAGTCGTCACCAACCTTCACCTGAATGCAGAAAATATCTGGCGGCTTTATAACCGGGGTGCCATTGTAGAACAGGTGATAGATGAAATCAAAAATGATTTTGCCGCCACCGGTATCCGCACCAATGATTTCTGGGCCAACGATGCTCTGTTCCAAACCGGGTTGATTGCATACAACCTGTTCAACTGCATCCGTTGGATGACATTCCCAAAACAGCTGCGTACGGCGCGGATAAAACGCATTGGATTTCTGTTACTCCATCTGCCCGCCAATGTTGTTGTCAGAAGTCGTCAGTTGTGGATAAAAATCAAACGTGATCATCCCATGCGGCTGATCTTTTACCAAGCCATGAACGCCCTGGCGTAGACAAAAATTAACCTTATCCTGATAGTCGCTGGACAGGTACGTCTTCAGATCAGTGAAACCCCTTATTTGAGAACCAAAATCAGCCTTCTGTGATCAGATTTCTACAAAAAATCGGACAACAATTGACGTTGAGCAAAATTCCTTACTTTCCTGTGAATAATTTTACTTCCTATGGGGGGCTATGCAGAATCTGGGATAAAATTAATCCAAGGGTGACATAAAAAACTACGGAAACATTTCAAGTGCCAATACCTGTTCTTTTGAGCAGGGCCATGGGAAACGATACTTTTCCAAACGCTTTTGAAACATTATACAGTCACAAAATGTAAACAGATTGCCTGATAATGGGTTGATAATTATACTTCAGTGAATACCTTTCATGAAATCCGGCTGGAGAAAGGCGGGCTCAGGGTATTCATAAAAACCCCTGCCGGTTTTGACCCCAAGATCACCTTTTTCAACAAAATTTTTCAGATATTCCGCATTGGCTTTGCGTTTGGGATCATCAAGCTTACAGGCCCAATAATCAGTTATTTTGTAAACAGTTTCAAGCCCGACCGAATCCATTATACCAAACGGGCCCACAGATGTTTTCATTATGCCCATCCATGCACGGTCAATGTCTTCGGGAGAGGCCACCTGTTTTGATGCAAGGCTGAGGGCTGCTGCCAGAAGCTCGGTCAGCATGGTATTGAACACATAGCCGTGCTGCTCTTTTTTCAATTCAATGGGATACTGGTCAATGGCACGGCAGAAATCAAGTATGGTGCTTATGGTTTGTTCACTTGTACCTGGATGGGGCATTATATCCACCACATTTGTCAGGGAACAATCATGGAAATGCAGAGCAGCAAACCTGTCAGGCCTGCCCGTGGATTCTGCTATCTGGGATGGCAGCAGAGTGGAAGAATTTGTTGTGAAAATGGCATGATCAGGACAGATTTCATTAAACTGGGAAAAAACCTTCTGTTTGAGCCCAGGGTCTTCAGGCACGGATTCACTGACAAAATCGGCATTTCTGCCGGACAGTCCGGGATCACAGGAAAAACTGACCTTCATAAGCCCGGTTTCTGCTTTGTCAGAATCCATTCTGTTCAGGGCAACAAGGCGGTCTGCAAGTTCTTTTATTCTGATTCTGCCCTGTTTCAGAACCTTGTCCATGACATCATAAATTGTCACTTCAAACCCTGCGGCAGCACAGGTCAATCCGATCTGAAGGCCCATTGTGCCGGCTCCCAGAATCAATACACGTTTTATTTTATTTGTGTTCATTAAATTTTTCCTTTAATTTCAGTCAAAAGAGGCTTCATTCATCACAACAGCAGCATCGGACAGTGCCTGAACAGACTCAAGCCTGCCCATTGCCACCGGCAATACAATTTCCGTGAAAAAACGTGCGCTTGTGACAACACCTTCATAAAAGATTTTTTTTCTGGAAGACTGCTTTTTTTCAAGGGCTTTTGCCGCCGCAAGTGCCCGCCACAAATGCATCCATCCCATGATCACATCGCCTGAAGCTTCAAGAAAGGGATGGGCATTGGCAAATGCTGTATTGTATTTTTCAGACATGGCAGTGCTTCCAAGCTTCATGGCTGTCATGCCAAGGGATTCAACTGCCTTTTCAAGGGAACCTGACATGGATTTGAGGCTCTCAAACTCCTTTGCCTCTTTAATGGTGGCCTGCATTTCGCCCAGAAGAGCCATGAACACGCCTCCCTTTTTCATGGCAAGTTTGCGCCCCAGAAAATCCATGGCCTGAATACCGTTTGTGCCTTCGTAAATGGAGGCTATTTTCACATCCCTGACAAGCTGCTCCACGGGAAATTCCCTTGTATATCCATATCCTCCAAACACCTGAACCGCCTGAACACAAACCTCAAATCCCCTTTCAGAGCAATAGGCCTTTACAACCGGAGTCAGAAGGTCAACCATGTCTGATGCAAGCTGTCTTTCCTTTTCTGTCGGAGCATTGTCTTTTCTGTCAATGCAAAGACCTGTGTAATAGGCAAGGCTTCTCATGCCGTCCACGTGGGCTTTCATCCAGGTCAGCATTCTGCGGACATCAGGATGGCGGATAATGGGAATGGATTTTGCTCCGGGTTTTTTAGCTTCGGCAATATCCTTGCCCTGAATACGCTTTCTTGCATAATCAAGGGCATAAAGATATGCAATGGAAGCTGCTGTGCTACCCTGGAAACCCACGCTGAGCCTTGCTTCGGTCATCATGTGAAACATGATGGCAAGCCCCTTGTTTTCCTCGCCCAAAAGAAACCCCCTGCATTTTCCCTTTGAACCCAGAGACATGGAACATGTGGCAGAACCGTGAAATCCCATTTTCTCCTCAATTCCCGTACACTGGACATCATTGGGCTCTCCCAGGGTTCTGTCTTCATTGACCCATATCCTGGGAACAATGAAAATCGAAATCCCGCGACTGCCCTCAGGTGCACCTTCAATGCGGGCAAGCACCGGATGAATGATATTCTCAGCCATATCATGTTCGCCGTCTGTAATGAAAATCTTGCTGCCTGTAATGGAATATGTGCCGTCCTCATTTTTTCTTGCACTTGTTGTGATGGCTCCCACATCAGAGCCTGCCTCAGGCTCGGTCAGAAGCATGGTTCCTGACCAGTGGCCTGTATACAGATTCTCAAGAAACAATTGCTTTAAGGTGTCTGTTCCGAAAAGCTCTATCATCTTGCCTGTACCGTGACCCATGTGAATATATCCGCTAAGGGCATAGTTTGCTCCCACAATATAATCCATAACAGCCATGCTTATGAGAAACGGCAGGCCCTGCCCGCCCCATTCAGGATCTTCCATGACAGAAGTCAGTTCAGCCTGGCGCACTGCTTTTCTTGCCCTGTGAAAGGATTCAGGAACATTGACTTTTCCATTTTCAAATCTGACTCCCTGGCGGTCGCCATCTGCAAGAGTGGGTAAAATCTCTTTTATGGCAAGTTTTCTGGCTTCCGAGATAATCATATCAAAAGTTTTTTTTGAAAAATCACTGAATTTTTCGCAATCCAGCAATTGTTCTGCATTCAGTTGTTCATAAAGAATAAAATCTATTTCCCTTTGATCAGCAATAACTTGAGTCATTGTAATTTTCCCTGTTATCCTTATAAAATTCAGATGAGCATTCCGCCGTCGCAGACAATATGGGTTCCAGTGGTAAAAGATGCCGCGTCCGACACAAGATAAAGCACAGCTCCGGCCATTTCTTCGGGTTTTGCATATCTTCCCATGGGAATCTGATCCACGGCATATCTGCAGATTTCTTCCGAAGAAATTATGGCGCTTGCAAAACGGGTGTCAGTCAGGCCCGGCAAAAGAGCATTGACCATGATGCACGTCGTGGCAAGCTCCCTTGCAAGGGTTTTTGTCATATTAAGCAAAGCAGCCTTGGTTGCTGAATAGATCCCCTGAAAAACCCCCGGCTTTATCGCATTGACTGAGGACACATTCACGACGGCTCCTCCGTTCTTCATCAGGGGAACCGCATATTTGATCATGAAAAAAGGCCCCTTGAGATTCACATCCAGGGTTTTATCCCAGACGCTTTCCTCTGCCGTGATCATTTCTCCGAAATGGGGATTGGTTGCGGCATTGTTCACAAGAATATCCAGTTTTCCATATTTTTCGCCTATTTTCTCATAAAGTGCCCTGATCTGGTCAGGATGACCTGCATGGCAGGGCATGGCTTCGGCTTTAAACCCCTTTTCCCTTATTTTTTCTGCCGCCCTTTCAAGAGCATCGGGTCTGCGGCTCACCAGAATACATTCCGCGCCGCTGTCCGCAAGCTTTTGTGCAATTGCAAAGCCTATTCCTCTGCTGGCACCTGTTATGACAGCTGTTTTTCCCTCAAGGCTGAAATCTTTCATCTTGTTTTTCTCCATATATTAATTTTGTTCCCTTAATTTATATTTTAAAACCTTTCCTGTGGGATTTCGTGGAAGCTGATCTGTTATTTCTATAATTTCCGGTATCTTGTATTTTGCAAGCTTGTCCTTAAGATAGTCTTTCATGGATTCAGCAGTGACACTGCCCTTATCTGACACTTCAATAAAAGCTTTTACCCGCTCGCCAAGAGCCTCGTCCGGAACTCCTATCACTGCCACTGCCATGACTTCAGGATGAGCTTCTATAGCTATTTCTATCTCTCTTGGATAGATATTTTCACCGCCTCTGTTGATCATGTCCTTTTTTCTGTCAACTATAAATAAAAAACCATCTTCATCAAGATAGCCCACATCACCTGTATGCACCCATCCGTCCACAAGGGTTTCTCTGGTGGCATCAGGGTTGTTAAGATAGGCAAGCATTGCATTATCACCTTTTATACAGACTTCTCCCTTTTGTCCGGCAGGCAGAATTGTATTGTCAGTGTCCATAATTTCTATTTCCTGTTCCGGCATGGCAAGTCCGCATGAGCCCGGTTTTCTTTTTCCGGCAGGAGGATTGACACTTGAAACCCCGACACACTCGGTAAGACCGTACCCCTCAATGATCTCCACGTTGAATTTTTCTTTGAACCCCTTGATCAGTTCTACGGATAAAGGCGCTGCCCCGCTGAAGGCGAACTTCAGTTTAAGCCCTGTCATATCCAGGTTTGACGCATCAATTGAATAATAAACATAATTATACATTGCAGGCACTCCCATGAGGATAGTGA
>CAYUOB010000137.1:0-6137 GCA_964446145.1 uncultured Desulfobacula sp. | reverse complement strand
GTTGTGCCGCCTGTATACTGGTACATGGCAATATCGTCAAAAGACAGGTCAGCTGTGGAGTAATCAGGGCTGGCAGTTGAGATAATATCCCTGAACCTGTAAAGGTCAGGAGCAGGACTGACTTTTTTGCTGAGCCCTTTCCATGGCCCTGCGACCTTGAACAGCATACGCTTGCCAAAGGGAAGATAATCTCCAAGGGAAGTATATATAATGGTTTTTATTGAAGTCTGCTTTCTGAGTTTTACCATTCTGTCTGCAAGCAGGTCAATTGTGACAAGTAAAACAGCATTGGAATCTGTGAACTGGTGGACAAGCTCTCTGTCTGAATAAAGCGGATTGTTGAGAACAACGACTGCTCCAATCTTGAGAACGGCATAATATGCAGCAACGCATGGAATGCAGTTGGGAAGCAGAATTGCCACGCTGTCATTTTTTTTTATGCCGAATTTTTTCAGGGCAGCGGCAAATCTTGCCACCATTTCATGGAAGTCTCGGTATGAAAGTTTGAAACCCTGAAAAATCAGAGCAGGATTGTCAGGAAAATCACGGGCAGACCGCTCAAGATTATGGGGGATAAGGGTTTCATTGAAATTAACTGAGGGCTGAATGCCCTTTTCGTAGGAACCAAGCCAGATTTTCCGTGCATATTCACCTGGAGCTGTCAATTTTTTCTCCTGCATTTTATGTTAAAAACATGTGATTGTATCCTGATAAAAAATAAACAATACAGATGTCAAGAAAAAAATAAACATTGTTTACTTATGTGAAAGGTGTTTATTTTTATGGGAATCCATGTGGAGCGGGTAAAACAGGATTGCCCATGATATATTTGGCCTTATATCACCATGATCTGCTTGAAAAAAAAAACGTTTCATGATACTGGTGCCTTCCATGAAAGTAATAAAAATTGGCGGCGGCTGCCTGAAGGACGGCCATGCTGCAGGAAAAATCATTGAGCTGATCGCTGAAAGGGGCAGGGGCAATATTTTTGTCCTTTCCGCCTTTTACGGGGTGACCAATATTCTTCTGGACGGAATTCAGAAAGCCCTTGAAGATGAAAATGAGATTGCCCGTGTCATGACCCGGCTTAAGACCATGCACAACAGCATAATCAAGTGCCTGATTCCTGATATATCCACAAGAAAACAATTATCGCGGGAACTTTTACCTGTTTTCAGAAAACTTGAACGCTGCTATTACGGAATCAGTTTCACAAGGGAAGCGACTCCAAGAATGCAGGATATGATTGCCACTTTCGGAGAACGCATTTCAGCTGTTATCCTTGCAAAAACCCTGGGCTCAATGGGTGAAAAGACCTGTGTGCTGATGCCTGAAACAGCCGGTATTATTTCAGACGGCAGGTTTGGCGATGCCTCTGCCATGATGGAAGAAACTTCCCGTAATCTGAAATCAGCTGTATCATCTGCCATGACTTTGGCAACAATATTTTTTGTTCCCGGATTCTATGGTGTGAGTAAAGGCGGAGACATAACCACATTTGGAAGGGGCGGGTCAGATTATTCTGCTGCTGTTGTGGCAGCGGCACTTGAAGCTGATGTACTGGAAATATGGAAGGATACTCCTGGATTTATGACCGCTGATCCTGACAATATTCCCCATTGCAGGCTGATTCCTGAGCTGACCTATGAGGAAGCTGCGGAACTGGCCTATACAGGAGCAGGGATACTGCATCCCAGAACAGTGGAACCGGTAAGAAAGGCAGGGATCAATATTGCCATAAAAAACACCTACAGCCCGGATGATCCCGGCAGCCTAATCACATGCCGTGCTGATAATTCAGGAAGAATAATAAAAAGTGTTTCCTATACCACTGATATTGCCGTGGTGAAGATCCATGCCTCGGGTGTCGGGGCAAGATCAGGAATTTTATCCAGAATTACGGGTGAACTTACATCTTCTGATATTAATATCAAGTCCGTTGTAACATCCCAGACCTGCATCAGCATTATGCTTTCAAAAAATGATATTGCAAGGGCACATAAAAAGATTGAAAAAATCAGGCCGGTTCTGTTCAGAGAAATCTCCTGTATCATTGATGTAGCCCTGGTAAGCATTGTGGGAGAAGGCCTTCAGGCAAACAAAGGCATAGCTGCAAAATGTTTTTCCGCAGTATCGGATGCAGGAGTAAACATTGAAATGATATCATTTGGCGCATCCAATGCCGCCTTGTATTTTCTTGTCCGGGAAGACAGACTGGACACCACCATAAATGCGCTGCACAATATATTCTTTGACTGATCCGGGGCTTGTCCTGTCTGGTTCAGTCAAGCAGGGATGACCCGAACCTGCGTTTTTTTCTGGAAACACTGCTGCCCATGATCCATCCTGCAAGCAATACTCCGACCCCGGCAAGAAACCATTTTATCATGGCAGTTTTAAAAAGGTTTTTGTTTTTTTGTTTTAATTGATCAAGTTCCTTTGAAAGCGCTTCATTTTCCTTGTGCAATGTTTTGTTTTCCCTGATGATTTTCTGGATATTGCGTGACTGGCTGACAAGGGTGGAATATTTTGCACGTGTTGCAGCAACCTGCTGGCTCAGTTTGTCTTTTTCCAGGGTAATGGATTTAAGTTCAGTCTGGAGCGAATTGATTTTTTCTGCATTTTCAGATTCTGTGGAACCAAGTTTTTGGTTCAGGGCAGTGATTTTATTTTTAAGCTGGATTATTTTGTTTTCAAGTTCCGCGTTTTTGCGTGTCATTTGTTCAAGCAGTACAGCCTTGGGCGGAGTGAAAACAATAAATTTTTTGTCAACCCATCCTGTTTCCCCTGACTGAAGCTCAACTTTGAAAAAACCGTTTTTTTCTTCAAGAACATTGAGTTTTGTGTTGCTTTTCAATGTCTTTGTAACAGCATATGATTTGCCCGGCCCCTGCCTGAATGTAAGCAGGAGCATATCGGAAACATAACCTGTCTGTGCACAGGAAAACTGAGGAAACCAGAAAACCGCCATCATCAGAATTATCAGATTAACAAGTATTTTTTTCATATATCGTATTTTCTCCATTTGTTTTTTAGTCCATACCAGTACCGCAGGGATTTTACAATAAAAAACTCTTGCCAACCAATGCCTAAAACGGTATCAAATCAAACTTGGGGATTAATATCACAAATTGAGGGCTAGCAACAGATGAATCAGACCTTATATCATAAATTATGTATAACAAATATTTTAAAAGGAGTTGAAGAAGGGCTTTCCAGATACTCCAATTCAAGCAGGGTTGCATTGATTTTTGCGCCTGACCCTGACAGCCCTCTGCTGATTTTTGACCCCCAGAACATATTGCGCGGCCATGAGTCAAAACTGAAAGAGGTTTTTGTGCAAGACCATGTAAACTGGTGTGCCAGGATCAAGCAGGCCATTCAGGGCCAGCCCGAAGGGTATCTGGTTCCTGAAAACAGCATGGAACTTGCAGGCCTGATTTCCTATGGCGCATATTCCAATGATTTTTTTTATCAGCGCTGGTTTACTGACCATCATCCTGACATGTGTTCTGTTCACCCAACGGAAAGATGGCTTGAGCAGGCTGCCTGTCTTCTGATTCATGATTACAACTCCAGGACAGCTGCAATAAATTCCTCTGACTATGTATTGAAAAATTACGCACTTCAGGCGATTGCCGATTTCATTGTTGATGAACGGGACAAACATCTCGGGTTTGACAGTAAAATTTCCATACCGCCAATTTTGAACAATATACTTAATATATCCAAGACAAGGGAAGAGGGTGCCTGGGCCAGGGGTACCATTTTTTTTACCGACCCCCAGCGCCTGGATGAAATTTCATTTATAACCAAGATCCAGAAACATGAACGCCCTGTGATCAGCAATGTGAAACATATAAGAAAGCTTCTGGTGGCTGTGGAGGATTCAGAAAGAAGCCTTGTGTCTGACGGGTGTACCATAATCGGAATTACAGGCGACAGGATTCCAGACTATGTTATTACAGGTGAATTTCTTGGGGATCACGGCTTTCTGCGTCTTGGAAATGAAAAAATAGCCTCTTTTTTTGACGGCAGTTTTCATTCAACCACAAGGGAGGCAAGAATGGTTGAACTGGAGGAACTGCTCCTGGATTCAAAATTATGCACCACAAACCCGACATTTTTATTTCAACTCATAACTCATCTTGTTCACAGTGCAGGTAAAGCAAGGCATGGATGCACCCTTGTGATTGACCTGAATGACAAACCTGTAAAATTGTCAGGCCATATACTTGAACCGCCTTTAAGCCTGCTGGAGCCGGGAAACGTCAGGCTTGCCTGCTCTCTTCTGAAGATAGACGGAGCAGTTCATATCAGGGCAGACCTGTGTATGCACGGATTTGGATGTCTGCTGGACGGGAAAACCATTAATTGGGAAAACATGGCAAGGGGAGCAAGATATAATTCTGCACTGAGGTTTTCTGCTGATCACAGCCGTGTTATAGTGGTTGTCGTGTCTTCTGACAGGCCGGTTTCAATAATTTACAACGGAATTGAAATCAATGCGTTCAGCCAGTGGAACCCGGCATATCAGCATACACCTGAGCCTGTTCAACTTGAAAAATATTTAAATGGAGTTTTATTATGACAGATCACGTTCATCATCATACTCATGATCATGGCCATTCACATTCACATGGGCACGGGCACAGCCATTCACATGGGCACAGCCATTCTCATTCACACGGGCATACCCATTCCCATTCAGAGGAGCTCAGTTTTGAGCAGAAGCTTGAAAAATTATTTGCCCACTGGATTGAGCACAATGAAAGCCACAGGGATACATATATCACATGGGCTGAACGTGCGCAGAAAGCAGGTCTTGACAATACAGCACTATGCCTTGAAAAAGCCGGGCATCTGTCTGAACAGATCACCCGGCAGCTTGAGGAAGCATTAAAGACCCTTAAGGGATAAGTACCTTTTTTATCCTGTCAATGGCCCAGTCAATTTCAGGCTCTGTGATGACAAGGGGAGGGGCAAACCTTATGACATGCTCATGTGTTTCCTTGCAAAGCAGCCCCTGTGCCATCAGTTTTTCGCAGAAAGGCCTTGCTCCGCCTGCATCATGGTGCAGCTCAACTCCTATCATAAGGCCCTTGCCTCTTACTTCTTTGACATGGGGGCTCTTTATCATGCTGAGCTGGTCCTGAAAATATTTACCCATGCGTGCGGCATTTTCAATCATGCCTTCTTCAGTCAATACTTTGAGTGCCTGCCTTGCAACTGCGCAGGCAAGGGGATTGCCTCCGAATGTTGAGCCATGATCTCCCGGAAGAAAGACTCCCAGTACTTCTTCATTGGACAGCACTGCTGAAACAGGATAGCAACCGCCTGAAAGGGCCTTTCCTATCAGGGTTACATCAGATTCAACACCTTCATGTTCCTCTGCCAGAAGTTTTCCTGTTCTGCCAAGACCTGTCTGGATTTCATCAAAAACCAGGGCGACTTTGTTGTCAGTGCAGATTTTTCTTACAGCCTTGAGATATCCGTCCGGAGGGACAATTACTCCTGCTTCTCCCTGTATCGGCTCCACAAGAAAGGCAACAGTATTTTTTGTAATGGCATGTTCAAGTGCTTTTGCATCGCCAAAGGGTATTGGTTTGAATCCGGGAGTAAATGGCCCGAACCCCTCCCTGTACTGCTCTTCTGTTGAAAAACCCACAATGGTCAGGGTTCTGCCGTGAAAATTGTTTTCACATACAATGATTTCAGCCTTGTCTTCGGGTATGTTTTTTGTCTTGTATCCCCATTTTCTCACGGCTTTGATAACAGTTTCCACGGCTTCTGCACCGCTGTTCATGGGCAGCACCATGTGGGAATGTGTAAGTTCGCACAATTCCTTGTAAAAAAGGGACAATTGATTGTTTCTGAAGGCCCTTGATGTTATGCACAGCTTTTGGGCCTGTTCTGTGAGGGCCTGAACAATTTTCGGATGACAATGACCCTGGTTTACCGCTGAATAGGCTGCCAGGCAGTCCATGTATTTATTGCCTTCAACATCCCATACCCATATGCCTTTGCCTTTTTCAAGAACCACGTCCAGAGGTTTGTAATTTTTGTGCCCATAATAGGGCTTTTTCTCAAGGAAACCAGAACATCAGCAGGCACATGGGCAGGAGCTTTGCTGGCAT
>CAYUOB010000136.1:0-6300 GCA_964446145.1 uncultured Desulfobacula sp. | reverse complement strand
AAAACACCCTGAAGCCAAAATAATGATCTCAGGTTATACAGACTCCCAGGGCAGTGAAAAATACAACAGGCATCTTTCAGAATTCAGGGCCAATATTGTGGGAAGCTTTTTTTTAGGCCGGGGAATCAAACCGGAACAAATGCAGATCAGGGGAATGGGAAGCAAAAACCCCCTGGAAGCCAATGACACAGCATGGGGACGCATGATGAACCGCAGGGTTGAAATTGAAATAATATCACCGCAGGTGAAAAAGCAAAAAATAGATTGACTTTTTGCAGGTCTGCTGATAAATATTACCGCGTTATTTTATGGGCCGTTAGCTCAATTGGTAGAGCAACTGACTCTTAATCAGTAGGTCCCGGGTTCGATCCCCTGACGGCCCACCATAAAAAACAAGGCTGACAAGCATTTCCGCTGATCAGCCTTTTTTATTAACCTCGCCAAACTAAGCCAAACTTGAAAAATTTGCAGGGAATTTGCAGGGAATTTGCAGGGAATTTTACCGGATATTTATTATTGAATTTTATCTGTATTTACACCTTTAACTTTATCAAAACTACGCATTGCTCCAATCCCGAGCATGCCGGTTACCACAGACATTAATGCACCTGTATTGAGCATTGGCGGCGGAGAAAGGCCTGCAGGAATTAATTGTTTTGCCTGGCCGAAACGCCAAAACCAAAGCATCAAAGGATACATGATAAATTGATACCCCAGGGACAGAGCTCCGATCCAGCCCATTGCAGGCCGCCAGCCGGCTACAAATACTGATTTATGCTGTGCTTCAGTTTTGTTGACCTCCATCTGCCCCTGCAGCAGATCGTTATCCAGGGCTTTTCCCTGCAGAGCAAGTCTGGCGCGCTCTTCGTCCGATGTGAACAGGTCGTCTGCAACCTTACCAACGCCTGTGATGATTGAACCAAAATCAATATTAAAAATCCCTCCCATTATGATATTCCTTTCAATGCTCTATTGATCCATCCCAGCAAAAATTTTTTCTGAGATGGATCACGGTTACAGATTTCAGCGTATCTGGCTGTTTTGGCAACAAAATATTTTCCCTCAAATCCAGTCACAGAATTGAGTTTTGCAAGGGATTCGGGCCCGATGATACCATCCGGCGTTGTGCCAATTGTGATCTGGGCAAGTTTTACAGCGGTTTTCACACCCGCATTTACGGCAAAATCAAAAAGGGCTTCGGCGGCTGACTGATCCTGTATCATACCCCCCTGAATTTTATTCCAATACTTTTCATGATAAAAATCTTTTACCATGGCCGTCAGAGCAGGATCATTTGAATTGATCAGATCCCAGCCCGGCCAGTCAGGATGATATTTTCTGGAAATCCCGGCATATGTCATGCCGCCGTGATCACCTATTGTATTGGACAGGCGATAACCTCCTTCATTGTGAATCATCTTTTCAAATGCTTTTTCAAAATCAGCCATCTTCAATCTCCTAAAAAATGCCAATTGCTTTGCTGCTGACCAGTAGTACCAGCAGGCCGATTACACTCCACTGAATTTTGATCATCATATCCTGCCTGCTCAATGTCGCACGAATATGATCCCGAGGGCATGATGCCTGAAAATTTTTTATTTCAGTTACAACCCCGTCCGGAGCAAACGCGGCATCATATTTCTTCCATAATGCATTTATCTGTGCTGATATATTATTCAAACGTTCTGTCTGTACAGAAATCTGTGCCATTGTAGTTTCTATTTTATCAACCTTGACTTCCAGTTTTCTCAATTGTTTTAATATCAATTCTTCTGCCATTTCAGCCTCCTTATCCCTTTTCCATCCGGCCCGGCAATAGTTTATTCATCACCCCACCCCGTTGTTGACTATAAAATTAACCGGTGCAGGATCTGCCATGCTGTTTTTCTTTATTATGAACACATCGGCTTTATTCCTGGTTTCTGCCAGCAGGACACTGTCTCCTGCCTTATAATCAGCGGATATGTCCTGCAAAGTTAATTGCAGGCCCTTTGAGGTCTGAACAACATAAATATTATCAGGTTTCACCTTGATTATTGTGCCGGTTTCATAATTGCGGTGCAAGGATCCGGCAAATTGTTTAAAAACATAATTATGCATAATTCAGGTCCGAGTATTCCACGGATTCGATTCCGGTGATTAAAGAATTTTCTGTGCCTGTAATGGTCAATTCTTCCATGATTATCAGCGCATCAAGGTTTTTGAATTCCGATTTCACCCTGCATATATCTCCTGGTTTTATTTCAGGATAATGATTTGCCAGGGATATCTGTCTTTTTGTAGCCATATGGGTATGCCTGTTGATTTCATTAACTGCTTTTGCCCTGATCAGTGCAGAGGATCTGTAAATACTGTTGGTTATATCCTCGAGGTCAACAAATGGGGCAACCTGAAAAATTTTGGGTGTATCGTTGTCAGCACCGGATATTTTAAGGTGATAACCAAGATGTGCATTGAAAAATGATATGGAATCGGGAACAGCAGGATCCAGCACCACACTGACATCAGAGCCGAAATCAAGATTTTCATTTAATGCAGCCGGATTTGTTCCGGCTTGTGCGTCATCCTGTGTTTTGAACAGCCAGACACCTGTGCCTGGCCCGGACTGTGCAATTTTTACATACCAATACCGGTTCGGATTAAGATTCCAGTCAGTTATTGCAAACATAAGAAACCGCCTTTTGTCCTGAAATTCCCTTGTGCCACCCGCGGGTGGCAGTGCCGTAATATTCCCGGCCCTTTGCATGTACGGTTTTTGTGATTGTTTGTTTTGCGAGATTTATTTTCCATAACAACACTTTGCCCTGATAACTGCCGCAGAAATTAAAGGCCTCCAGCTGCACCCCGCGAGATCTGCCAAAACAGGCGCATGCTTCCACAAAAAAATTATATTGTTCAAAATTCCTCAAAACAATTACCCTTCCGCCAGGAATCCGGATATCCATTTCAACAATACTTTGTTTTCTTGATTCCGACATCCAGCCGGGATCTTTGCTTCTGATATCAGGGGACCTGTAAATCAGGTTATCTGAATATTTTAAAGTATAATGCATATTAAGAATACAAAAACCTCAATGTCAGTACCAGGCCTGCTGCTGTCCCTGGATGATGTTTTCCGTTTGTCACAACTTGTTTGATATTAAAGTACAGATTTTTTGAAGTGGTTAAAGGGCCTGTAGCAAGGCTTATTCTGGAGCTGTCTCCTGCAAGAGGGGTTCCTGCCCATGTATCCGAGCCCGGAGCCGCATCAGTAGTTGTAATTGCAAAGACACTGGAATCACTGGGTGTACCGCTTCCCAAAAAATCATGATCTGCTGTCTCATGGGTATCATCATCCCAGGCCTCAAGATATGGAATTCCTGCGGTGGGCCCGTCAAAAAAAATTGCAAACACATATTGTTTGTTTCCGCCGGCTTGGGCCCCTGCAGTGGTTCCGGCAAGAGGCACTTGTATGTATTTGTTGACAGACGCATCTTTAATAAAGGTTTTTTCAGCTTCATTGCTGCCGGCATCAGGAATAATCACAGGGTATCTGATATCTTCCAGGCTGTCATTATTGTTCTGCTGTTCGGAACAGAATGCCAGGGCGTCGTTTGCCAGATCAATCAATGTCCAGTCTGATGAATTACCGCCTGCACCGCCAGATGCATTGCCTGTGTTGGCGCCGTCATTTTCCGTATTATTAAAAAGCCAGTAAGTATTTGGTCTGGGCATTTCAAACCTCCTTTAAATTTCTTTTATTGCACTTTGAAGATGCAGGGCACAAACAGATCTGTATACCGGGATATATCCTGTCACGGCAAGATCAAGCCGGCAGTCTGTCAAGACAGTTCCGTCTGTGGCAGCAAGGTCCATATAGTGGTCATTTTTCACGATACCATCTGTAAGGATCAGGTCCAGAGGCACATCACGCACCATATTTTCCACCAGTATTGTGTTTATTTCCAAGGATTGCCGGGCCTGTCTGGAAAGGCTCAAATCCACAGGAAAATATGCAAATACATTTCCGGCTGCTGCAAAATCCAGGGCTGCATTATCAAACCATGTATCTCCTGACGCTTCAGTCGGGCCAAATTCATTGATACTGTCAGTCAAAACCGCATTTGAGGCTTTAATCCATGCAGCAGAACGCGGGCATAAAGAAAGTCTCACCTCTGCTATTACCCCACTCCAGTTGCCTGATGAAGGAGCATTGCAGCCTATGCAGAAATCAACGGAAGAATCAGTGATGCCACCGGTATCGGCTCTGGATGAACTTTGTTCAATACCGCCTATGAACAATTTTTGCTCTGCCCTGTCATAACGACCGGAGAGGTAAACAAAATCATGCTGTCCCAAAGGATCATTCACCACAGAATGATAAGAACCTGTATGAATTGTGAACCTGAATCCGTCTTCCGAATTAACATCATCTCTGTTAAGCCCATACCCGCCAGACTGAACATTACTTGCCAGATATTTCTCAGTTGTTCCTGAATAATCGTCGCGAGCCAGCCCTTCCAGGGTAAGCTGATCATAATTGAACTTGTGCCCTGTTATGGTGATCAGATCATCCACACCGTCAAATTCAATAGCCTTCATATTATACGGGCCGTCAATCAAGTCTTGTGCTGTCATTGATCCGGAAGGGGTGCCATGGGCAGTATTGAACGTTGAATCCAGAATACAGCCCGCGCCGCCCCCCGGATCCTGTGCCATATGCCAGACACCTGCAAATGCAGAATCCCAAATTGCCCACGAAGGGCTGAATTTAACTGTACCTGAATTAATTATAAAATTATCAAAGTCTATTATAAAATTTGGATTTCCATCCCATTCATCGGTATTGAAGCAAACCTGTAAATCTTCTGAAGTTAATGCAACGCCGGAATTAATTTCTGTCCACGACCCATTCCAATAATATGAATGAACAGTTGAACCTGATCTTGTCAATCGCAATTTAGATGATGCCAAAGTATCTGATATGTAATTTACATGTGTACCCGAACCGGTATTATAAACCTGTCTGTATTTGTGTCCCCCGTTATAAGCCCTGTCAACATACAAATAATGAGATGCATCAATACGAACTTCCAAACCGCCACTCCAACTGTTTATTGCAGGAGCGGTAATTAAATCCAAATCCACCTGGATATCAAAATCCCCGGAAATTTTAAACAGAGAATATAAACGAGTGCGATTCCCGCATACTCCTGTCACTCTTAATTTATTTGAATGAATTTCATATAAATCAGCACCGGTAAGAATATCAGGCACCCACAAATCAGGATTGGGCATATCCCCATCTGAACCTGTAAAATCGTCACCGGTAAGACTAAGAGTGATTTCTTCTCCCGTATTTCCAATATATTCACTGTTTTCTGGTTTTGATGAATCAAAATAAAGGTAAATATCCGTTTGAGTTGTTGAATTTATAACAAAATCAGGTTTGCTCACCCAAATTGTGGCTTTTTTATTTATAGAATCCCAATGCTCTATTTCGCCATATAGTTGTGTTTCCCCATCGGATTTTGTTATTGCAATTGATACTTTCTGACCCAGTTCGTCAAATATATCAGAAACATCCTGCCCTGTTGAGCCGGCATTTGTTCCCAACGCTATCCTGCATGGAAAATGATGCAAGTCTGCATCAATGTCTGCATTATCAATGGTAATCTTTTTTCTGTATGTCCAGCCTGATAACCAGCTCATAATTATCCTTACAATAATACTTCATGGTCGGGATTGTCTTCACACAGTAATCTTATTCTGTACCCCTGCCTGCCTTCAGCACATCCCGGGCAGATATTTTGTTTATACATTTTTGCCCCGCATACAGGGCAGGACAGGTTTGATAATTTCAAACTCATATCTGTTTTTGATTTCTGCTGTGCCGGCGCCTGTTTAACAGCCTTCAACCGATCTCTTTGTTGTGCCTGCTTTGTCTGAACCCAATATTTACCATTAAGCAGATAAAATTCTGCTGATTTCGGCTTTTTATCCTGAGGTACCCAGCCGTCATCCTTCAACTCCTGTTCTAAAAGGCTGGATTTGTGTGACTCACGGTTCTGAATTCCATTTTTATATAAATCAAACGCTTTCAACACATCTTTTTCTTCAAACGCCTGCAACATTGATACAATCTGCTTGTCGGGTGTTTTCATTAATCACATCTCCATTCAAATTCCCACTTTTCTTCTAACATGGGAGCGTATGTGTGAGTTATACACACGATTTTGCCTTGTTCGTAATCAAATCCGCAATTGGTATAGATATATTCACTACACTCTTCTGTGCTAGGATAATCCCCTATCGGAGGTG
>CAYUOB010000135.1:0-6648 GCA_964446145.1 uncultured Desulfobacula sp. | reverse complement strand
TTGGCTCCCCAGCACGGACTTGAACCGCGGACCCATTGGTTAACAGCCAATTGCTCTGCCAACTGAGCTACTGGGGAGCAGCGCCTTGTGATCAAGACTTGAATGATATATATGACTGGCTTTTTTTTGTCAAGGAAAAACAGATAAAAAATTTGACATCCCCTGATATGAGGTTTATTCTTTAATATGACCATGAAATAGTTCAGGGAGGAAAGATCATGAATATTAACAGTTTACAGGGACAGGCCGCATATACCAACCCGTCTGCACCCCAGGCTGTTGACAATGCCCAGTTGCGCAACCAGAATCGTGAGGCTGCCCGTACCGAGCTTAATGAAGAAAACACACAGGCAACAAGACAGGCCTTTGAGGTGAATCTGAGCCGTGAAGCCCTGGAGACCAGAAATACCCGAACCCGTGAAGCATCCGGGCCTGCTGCTGAAACGCAGAATTCAGCGCCTCCTGAGGAAAACCCGTCTCCTCAGAATACTGCCGGTGCAAATTCAGCCAGCCAGATTGTAAATATTGTTGCATGAAGACCATATCATGGGCCGGTAAACCATAATGATAACTGAAAACGGAATTGTTACATCTGCCAACGCCTCGACTGCATGGGTAAAGACAATAAGGTCCAGTGCATGTGAATCCTGTGCTTCAAGGGATACGTGCGGAACTGCTGAAAATCATAAAGAGATGATAATTCAGGTCAGCAATACACTCATGGTGGAAGAAGGTGACAGAGTGCTTGTCGGCCTTGAAACACGGCCCATCATGGTTTTAACTTTTTTTCTTTATGTGTTTCCTGTTATTCTGATGATTATCGGTGCGTTGGCAGGCGAAAACATGGGCCCGTACCTTGGCATGAACCCTTCTTTCGCCTCGGTTATAAGCGGTTTTTTGTTTTTTGCCATCGCTTTTGTCATCATACGCATAAAACATAATTCTCTTTCCCGCAAAAAAGAATATAAACCCTTTCTCATACGAAAAATTTCTTCAGTCATCCCAAAGACTTGTTCCATAAGCTGATTTTTTTCTTGCCAATCATTCTCCAATATAATATATACGCTGCCTAGTTGTGGGTTTGTCACATAAACTCTAACCCCTAACAGAAGAGAGAAGTATTATGACATCACAACGAGACCTAAAAATAGCTATATTAATCATGGTCATTTTTTTGATCACAGGAATTATATGCTATGCCTCTTTTACCCCCCCTGCACCTGAAAATCCGGTAAGAATAATGTTTCAGACCAAGGCTGGTAAAGTTTTATTCACCCATTCAGTACACTCAGGCGAATACACGGAACAATGCCTGGACTGCCATCATAACCTTGAAGATGATGAAACCTACAACTGCAGTGAGTGTCATGAAGAAAAAGGTGATGAAGACATGCCGTCGCTTACTGATGCATTGCATGCCAAGTGCAAGGGATGCCATGAAGATCTTGGCTCAGGTCCGGTAGAATGTAATTCGTGCCATTCATTGTAATAATGAATGAACCAAGGCTTTTTACAAGATAAGGACTTATTATGATTAAACGATCTTTTTTCACATTAAAAAAACCAAGGCTCGCCTATGACTCTGTGGGATCTGACCCAAAGGAGCCTGAAATAATACCGGTTCCTCCCAACCTGGTTGTATTGCTGCATGATCCCATTGACAGCACAAAAGAGGCAATACTGAAAACAGGTGATAAGGTCAGAAAAGGAGAAAAACTGCGTTTGTATGACGATAGCAGCGTTTATACGATTTCTCCTGTATCAGGCACAATAAAACAGATTGATGTATATTCGGACGATTTCGGCAATACATCCACATATATTGTTATTCACGATGACAGAAACGAAACCCGGGCGGAAATTGCATGTGCAGAGGCTGATACCGAAATTATGTTTGCTGATCAGTGCTTCAGGGATCTGCCCGGTGCCCCGCCTCTGGAAATCCTGGCAAGCGATGCCTTTAAAATAAACACCATAGTTGTGACATGTACGGATATTGATCTTCTGTCAACCACACAGCAATATGTTGCCTTGAAATTTCATGATGAAATCAGGGAAGGTGTCCAGATTCTGAAAAAAATTACCCAGGTGCCCAAGCTGTGTATCGCTGTTCCGGAAACTCTTAATCTCGGGGAAAAATTTGATTCCTTTCAGGTCATGAAAATTTCAAACGAATATCCTGCTGCCCTGCCTGCAATGATCATGAAAGATCACTTGAACACTGTGCTGCCGGAGGGCAAAACGCCTGAAGATATGGGAATCTGTTTCATATGCGCAGAGGCTGTGGTTTCCCTTGCAAGGGCATGGAAGAATAAATTTCCTGAATTTGAAAAACTTCTTACAATCATTGACAAACAGGGTAACTCCCACAGGATTCAGGCAAGAATAGGAACTCCTTTAAGCCGTATCCTCAAGGCTTTCAGCATACATGTCAATGACCGGGACAGAATTGTGATAGGCGGGCCCATGAAGGGGTTTGCAACTTTTACCCATCATCATCCAATACAGCCTGACATGGATACAATCATTATCCAGGACAGGGATATCATACCTCAGCTGTCAGACTATCCGTGCGTCAACTGCGGTAAATGTATTAGAATCTGTCCTGCAAATATACCTGTGAATATCCTTGTCAGATATCTTGAAGCTGACCAGTATGAGGAAGCAGCTGACAAATACGACCTTGAAGCATGCATTGAATGCGGATTATGTGCCTATGTATGCCTTGCAAGGATACCCTTGTTTCAGTACATAAGGCTTGGAAAACACGAGCTTTTAAAACTCAGAGCAGATGCATAATAAAATGGAGACTGCCAATGAATACCTATAAACTGACCGTGTCCCACGCCCCTTTCTGGCATGATGGAGACAGTCTTTTCCAGATGAATCTGAATATATTGATTGCTGCTCTTCCAGCAGTTGTTTTCGGTATTATTCAGTTTGGCGCACCCGCTATGGGTGTTATTTCGCTTTCCATTTCAAGCGCAATGATATGGGAGCTTGTCATGAATTTTGTATCCAGGCAGAAAATCAGTGTTGGTGACCTTGATGCAGCCGTGACAGGCCTTGTCTTTGGTATGATGCTGCCGGCCACGTCACCTTGGTGGCTTGTCATAACCGGAACCTTTGTGGCCGTTATAATCGGCAAGATGATTTTTGGAGGAATCGGAGCCAATCCATTTAATCCCGCCCTGATTGGAATGGCCTTTCTCATGCTTTCATGGAAAGTGTTTTTTGATTTTGATGCTTCATATCTTAATTATGATTTTGCCTTTACAGCACTTGCCCCCCTGCCTGCAATCAAGTTTCACGGTGCATCTGCCGCAGCTGACATGTTTCCCGTTGCTGACCTTATAATGGGAAGGCAGGTGGGAGCCATCGGGTCTGTATTCGGGCTTGGCCTTATCATAGGAGGCGTTTACCTGATTTTAAGGGGATACATAAGATGGGAAATTCCTGTATCCTTTATTGCGGGCATTGTTGTGACTGCATGGCTTTTTCATGTGATGAATCCAAAACTCTATGGCGGCCCCATGCTGCACCTTTTTTCCGGCTATACTCTGCTGGCTGCTTTTTTCCTTGCCACTGAGAATTCCTCATCACCGGTAAATACATTGCCGATGATAATTTATGGAATTTTTGCCGCAGTCATGATCATTTTAATGAGAAATATCGGAGACTATGCAGACGGCACTGTGTTTGCAATTCTGCTGGCAAACCTTGTGAACCCCCTCATTGATAAAATTAGACCAAAAACTTTGGGAAAGGGTGTAAACAATGCGTGAAATGATAAACATGGTAGTTGTGTTGACTGTGTTGACGGCAGTTTCAGGCGGCCTGCTCGCTGCGGTCAAATCAGGAACCGAACTGCGGATTGAAGACCAGATATTGAAATTTCAGAAAGCACCTGCGATCAGGCAGATTTTTCCTGAAACAACAAATGACCCTTTAAAGGAAAGGTTTACAATAAAATCCGGTAAAACCGCCTGGCAGATTTTTCCTGCAAAGCTTAAGGATGGCAGCGAGGCCGTGGCCTTTGAAACTCATGGAATGGGTTTTGCCGGCCCGGTGGGGCTCATGATAGGAATAAACCTGAAGACAGACAGTATTGTCGGTGCCAGGGTAACCACCCATTCTGAAACTCCCGGAGTAGGAGCCAGGGCAAAGGATGATCCAACCTTTGTTTCCCAGTTTGCAGGCATGAGCCTTGATAAGAAGTTTTCATTGAAAGGGGAAGGCGGAGACATTGACGGCATGTCAGGTGCAACATTTACTTCAAAGGGAGTATGCATTGCTGCAAGGCAGGCAAAAGCTGTTTTTAAAAAGCTGAAACCTGAAATTTTAAAAAAGATTAAATAGTGCGTTATCATATATCAGGAGAATATTAATTATGGCACAATCCCTGGCAAAAGAATTTACAAAAGGACTTTGGGCAGAAGTCCCTCCTTTCAGGCTGGTTTTGGGGCTATGTCCGACCCTTGCGGTAACCAAAACTGTTGAAAATGGAATCGGTATGGGGGTTGCAACCGCTTTTGTGCTGGTTTTTTCCAATATACTGGTTTCCCTGCTCAGAAATATTATTCCGTCAAAGGTGAGAATAGCCTGCTATATTGTTATCATTGCCACATTTGTTACGATTGTGGAGCTTTTGATGCAGGCATTTACCTATCCATTATATCTGAAACTTGGAATATTCATCCCCCTTATTGTTGTTAACTGCATTCTGCTTGGAAGGGCAGAAGCATTTGCCAGCAAGAATCCGCCTCTTCTTTCCCTTGCTGACGGGCTTGGAATGGGAATCGGGTATACAGTGGCTCTGGCGGCTTTGGGCGCTGTCAGGGAGATTCTTGGCAGCGGCACAATCACCATCTGGGGCGGGCATCCTGTATTTCAGATGGGGCCTGAATTTCATCCGTTTACATTCATGGTGCAGGCACCTGGTGCATTTGTGGCTCTTGGCCTGATGCTGTGCCTGATGAATATGGTGGGAAATAAATAAAAAGGAGAAATAAAAATGCATGATCTGTTTGTTCTGGCGATAAGCTGTATTTTCATAAACAATATTCTCCTTGCCCAGTATCTTGGAAACTGTCCGTTTCTTGGTACATCCAAGAAAATGGAAACAGCAGTCGGCATGGCAATGGCTGTTATTTTTGTTCTTGTCATGGCAGGAGGCATTACATGGATTGTAAATGAATATTTGCTGAAAACACTGAATCTTGGCTATTTGCAGACGGTTTCGTTTATTCTTGTTATTGCGTCCCTTGTACAGTTTGTTGAGATGTTTCTTAAGAAAAGTATTCCTGCGCTTTATTCAGGCCTTGGTATATTTTTGCCTCTTATTACAACCAATTGTGCTGTCATGGGTGTCTGTCTCATCAATATCAAGGAGAACTATTCTTTTGTGGAGGCAATCATAGCGTCATTTGCCTATGCTGTGGGATACGGACTTGCCCTGATATTGTTTGCAGGAGTAAGGGAAAGAATTCTCCTTGCAAGGGTTCCCAAGCCTCTACAGGATACATCCATAGGGCTTGTAACTGCAGGTATAATTGCAATTACATTCATGGCATTCAAGGGAATGGTTTAAGCCGCTGTTCCTGGTTGATCCTGAATTTGAAGATATATGGGAAATATAAGGTGATATTATGATACCAGCTTTATTGTTGATGTTGGGCATTGGTGCTGCATGCGGTATTGTGCTCGGTCTTTCGTCCAAGATTTTTTATGTTTATGAAGATCCCAGAATAGCTCTTGTTGAAGGCAGTCTTGCCGGTGCAAACTGTGGCGGGTGCGGATATGCAGGCTGCTCGGCAGCTGCAGAGGCCATTGTGAGCGGAAAAGAACCGCCAAGCCTGTGCATTGTATCCGGCAAGGAAGGAGCCCAGAAGGTCGCTCAGATAATGGGTGTTGATGCAGGTGAGGCAGAAACCCCTCTTTCTTATAACCTGTGCAATGGGGGCAATCGGGCTGCTGATAAATATCATTACATGGGTGTTTCCTCCTGTAAGGCCATGGCTGTTGTTTTTGGCGGCAAACGGGTGTGTACAGTGGGATGCATAGGCCTTGGCGACTGCATCAGGGCATGCAAGTTCGGAGCAGTGAAAATGGGGCCGGCCGGTCATCCTGTTGTGAACGAGGAATTATGTGTGGGCTGCGGAGCATGCCAGCATGCCTGCCCCAAGGATATCATACAGGTTCAAACCCTTTCGGAACAACTCATGAAGTTCAATCAGAAACATGACCCTCTGGCTCCATGTGCCCAGACATGTCCTGCTGAAATCAATATTCCAAGATATATACAGCAGATCCGGGAGGGTAAGTACAAAGAAGCTGTCCAGACCATACGCATGAGAAATCCCCTTCCCCTTGCATGCGGAAGGGTATGTCCCCATCCCTGTGAGGATGAGTGCCGCAGAGGCATTGAGGATGAGCCTGTTTCCATTAATCAGCTCAAACGGTTTGCCTCTGATTACGAAATGAATTCAGGTGTCAGAATTCCGATTAAATGTGCTCCTGATACCGGCAAAAAGGTTGCTGTTATCGGAGGAGGGCCTTCAGGGCTTTCCTGTGCATATTTTTTAAGAAGAATCGGCCATCAGGTTGATATTTTTGATGCCATGCCAAAGCTTGGCGGAATGCTCAGAT
>CAYUOB010000134.1:0-6801 GCA_964446145.1 uncultured Desulfobacula sp. | reverse complement strand
TTGCATTCAGGGCAAGGAGGTTTGTCTGTTCGGCAATAGTGTTGATTGTTTCTGTTACCTTTGTGCTCTGTTCTGCTGCATTGCCGAGTTCCTGAACACTTCTGCCCGCTTTTTCTGATTCTTCCACGGAGGTAAGTGTAATCTGCCTGGCTTTTTGGGTATTTGATGCAATTTCATTGATGGTTTCATTCATCTGCTCAGCCGCTGCCGTTACCATGGACATGTTTGAGGCAGTCTGTTCTGAGGCGCTTGCAATTGCCGACATATTTGCATTCATTTCTTCTGCTGCCGCAGCAACTGTGTTGCAGTTTTCAGCCATGTCAAGGGCAGATTGAAGGGATTTTTTCGTAATGTCATTTAAAAGGCCTGTTATGTGGTCGATTGTTGAGGAACTGCCCCTCACCTTTGACAGCATCAGGTCAAGGTGCTTTGCAAGCTTGTTTGTTGCTTTGGCGATCCAGCCTATTTCATCATTTTTTCTGATATCCGCCCTTGTGGTTATGTCACCCTTTGCAAGTGTGGAGGTTGTGGAGACAAGGCCGTTGATATCCTTGAGCATCTGCATGAATATCATGAATATGATTGCAAACAGCGCAAATATTACAATATATCCGCAGATTGATATGATAATGCTTGTTTTCTGGGCCCTGCGCATTGCAACGACAGCTTTTTCTCCTGCCTGCACAATTCCCTGATTAATTGTTTCCAATGCCTTTAAGGCTGGGTTGTCATCAATTTTGACGGCAGAATCAATTTCATGGGAATTTTTTCCCTCCCTGTGCATCTGTTCTGAAACAGCAATGGCATCAATATATTTCTGTGCTGTCGCCCGTATGGTTTCCAGTGCTTTTTTGTCTTCCGGTCTGGTCAGATGACTATCCAGTTCATCCAGAGATTTTGTGAGTTTTATTCTGTTATTTTCAAACCGGTCAAGGTATTTTTGGGTACCGCGCAGTACATGATTTTTGAAATTATGGATAAAACCCCCATATCCAAACTGAGAATTGATCACCTGGAGAAGATACTGATTTCTGGCTGCTTTCCCTGCATGCCGCATGGAAGCTTCCATAAGACGGGTTGAGTGTATTTGAAATCCTGCTATTGTTACCATTACAACAGCTGCCACAATCATCATGAAAATGAGTTTTTTAAAAATAGTCATTTTTTTTCCTTGTGATCTTTGTTTGGTTCAATGCTTGAAAACATCGGTTAAGCATATACAGCATAAAATTTACGTAAAGCAAGGAAAATTTATTTTCTGGCGGTATAATTGGTTTTTATCCAGTCCCGATAGGTTCCGTCCATTATGCTTTTCCACCATGCCTGGTTTTCAAGATACCATGCAATGGTCTTTTTTATTCCTGTTTCAAAGGAATGGCAGGGGCAGAATCCAAGTTCATCACTTATTTTGTCCGCATTTATGGCGTAGCGCCTGTCATGGCCGGGCCTGTCCTTGACGTGTGTTATGAGAATTTCAGGATCAGCCCCGCATGCGGACGGGGACATGGGAAATGCTTTGGCAAGTTCCGGGTCTTCAATTATGGTTTCATGGGTTATCCTGCATATCAGCCGGATGATGTCAATATTGGCTTTTTCGTTGTTTCCGCCTATATTATAGGTATGTCCGGGCTTTCCTTTTTTAAGGACAAGATCAATCCCCATGTTGTGGTCATCAACATAGAGCCAGTCCCTTACCTGCCTGCCGTCTCCGTACACCGGCACGGGCCTGTTGTTCAGAATATTGATAATAACAAGGGGGATCAGCTTTTCGGGAAACTGAAACGGGCCGTAGTTGTTGGAGCAGTTGGTGGTTGTGGTTTCAAGCCCGTAGGTTTTGTGATAAGCACGCACAAGATGGTCTGATGAAGCTTTGCTTGCAGCATAGGGAGAATTGGGCATGTACCTGTTTTTTTCGGTAAACGCAGGCTCATCAGGGCTGAGGCTTCCATAGACTTCATCCGTGGATATGTGATGGAACCTGTGTCTTGTATTTTTTGTACCAAGCCAGATTTTTCTGGCAGCCTTTAAAAGTGCATGGGTGCCGACAATATTTGTCTGTATAAATTCCTCAGGCCCGAGTATTGATCTGTCAACATGGGATTCAGCCGCAAAATGGACAATGGTGTCAATATTTTCGGTTTCAAGCAGGTTCTCCACAAGGCCCTGATCCAGGATACTGGCATGTACAAACCTGAAATTTCTGTTTTTATCTGCTTTTTCAAGGTTGGACCTGTTGCCTGCATATGTAAGGGCATCAAGCCCGATGATCCGGTCTTCAGGATATTTGTCAAGCCAGTAGTAAACAAAATTTGTTCCGATGAATCCTGCTGCTCCTGTCACAAGAATATTTTTCACCGCGCCATCTCCTTCAGCATGGATCTGAGCTGCACACGCCAGTGCAATGGCGTGATTCCGGTTGCCTGCCACATTGATCTTTTGTCCAGCACACTGAATGCAGGCCGTGCAGCAGCTGTAGGGTATCTGCTTGTTGACACGGGCATGACCTGCGGGGTGTCTTCCGGGATCAGGCCAATCCAGCAGGCTTCTTCACGGATTGCACAGGCAAAATCGTACCACGATGCAACTCCTGCATCCGTCCAGTGATGAATGCCTGTGATCTGTTTTTCAATACAGACCCAGACAGCCTTTGCAAGCCCGCGTGCCCATGTGGGAGTTCCGATCTGCTCATCAATTACGGACAGGGGGTTTCCTTTTTTCATCATGGAGATCATGGTTTTCACAAAATTTTTCCCGTGTGATGAATACAACCATGCAGTTCTGATTATCAGAGCATTTGTGCCGAGCAGGTTTTTCACCGCCTTTTCACCTTCAAGCTTTGAAAGCCCGTAAACGGACAGGGGGTTTGCCTCATCCTCAGGCAGATATGGCCTGTGGCTTTTGCCGTCAAAAATAAAATCAGTGGATATATGTATCAATTGTATTTTTGAATCAGCAGCAATGCGTGCCATATGGCTGACTGCAGCATGATTGATTTTAAATGCCTCCTCCTGCCTGGTTTCTGCCCTGTCAACATCTGTATATGCAGCAGCATTGATTATACACCCAGGCTGTGCAGCATTGATGCATTTTTCAATGGATAAAAGGCTGCGCAGATCAATTTGGGGAAAATCACATTTTTCAAGCTCAATATTTTCAGGGCAGGTTTCTGCAAGCTCGCATCCAAGCTGCCCTGTGCTGCCGATTAAAAGTATTTTCATGGATACACCTCGGCTTCGGAAAACAAAGGCGCTTTTTCATCCTTGTCAGACAGAACAGGGGTACAGCCTGCCGGAACAGGCCATTTTATCTTCAGGTCAGGGTCATTCCATCTTATGCATCTTTCATGCTCAGGTGCATAATAATCAGTACATTTATAGGCAAACTGTGCTGTGTCACTCATTACATAGAAACCATGGGCAAACCCCGGAGGAATCCAGAGCATATGCTTGTTCTCATCGGAAAGCACTGCTGATACCCATTTTCCAAATGCTGGAGAGGATTTTCTTAAATCAATTGCAACATCAAATATTTTTCCTTCCAGTACCCTTACAAGTTTGCCCTGGGCCTGTTTTATCTGATAGTGCAGCCCCCTTAAAACACCTTGACCCGACTTGCTGTGGTTATCCTGGACAAATGAAATATCAGACACATTTTTTCTGAAACTGTCTTCGCGCCATGTTTCCATGAAAAAACCTCTGTGATCTCCAAAAACCTCCGGTTTGATCAGCATGACTTCTGGTATTTCAAGGCATTGAAATCTCATTTTATTTTTTTTACAAGATTCAGCAGATATTGTCCGTATTCGTTTTTTTTCATGGGCTCGGCAAGCCTTGCAAGCTGCTGCCCGTCAATAAGGCCCATTCTGTATGCAATTTCTTCCGGGCATGCTATTTTAAGCCCCTGCCTGTCCTCCACAACTTTGATAAACATGGCAGCATCAAGCAGAGATTCATGTGTGCCTGTGTCAAGCCATGCCGTGCCCCTGCTGAACAATTCCACGGAAAGCATGCCCTTTTCAAGATAGATTCTGTTTATATCGGAAATTTCAAGCTCTCCCCTTGGAGAAGGCTTAATCTGTTTTGCAATTTTCACAACATCATTGTCATAAAAATAGAGCCCTGTTACAGCGTAGCTTGATCTGGGATTTGCGGGTTTTTCCTCTATGCCTGTTACATTACCATGATTGTCAAATTCCACAACCCCGTATCTTTGGGGATCTTTTACATAATATCCGAATATTGTGGCACCCTGTGTTCTGGCTGCAATGGACTGAAGCCTTTGGGAAAGGCCTTCTGCATAAAATACATTGTCACCCAGGACAAGGGTGACATTGTCATTGCCAATGAAATTTTCTCCAATTATAAAGGCCTGGGCAAGGCCGTCAGGAGATGGCTGTATTTCATATGAAATTGAAATTCCCCATTGGGATCCGTCTGACAGTACTTTTTTGAAATTTTCAAGGTCGCGGGGAGTTGTGATTACAAGTATCTGTCTTATGCCGGAAAGCATCAGGGTTGTAAGAGGGTAATATATCATTGGTTTGTCATATATCGGCATGAGCTGTTTGCTGACCGAATATGTCAGTGGATAAAGCCTTGTGCCTGATCCTCCTGCAAGTATGATTCCCTTACGCATCTAAATGGCTCCTGAATGTCTTTTTATAATGGTGCAGAATATAGAATATTATAATATTGGTTTCAAGGAAATTCAGAAGGGCAGATTGTATATGAAACGCTGATAAGTTTCAGAAAGGTACGGTTCGGGTTTATGATGTGAAGCCCTATCTCAAATCCAGGAATATTTTTTCTGCCCGGAACAGGTTTAAAGGAAGCGGTTGTGACGGACGGTGTCCCATAGCCCGGCTGGAGACCGGTACATCAGCCTGAAAAATAAAATTTACAAATATCAGTATATAGGCTGCCGTTTTTTGTAAAATTTTCATGTCCTTTTTTTTGTTATCCCATGATATCAATGAGAGAACCAATGGTTTCATCATAGGTTTTAATTGTCTTGGCATTTGCCTTAAATCCATGCTCAGCCGTTATCTGATTTACAAATTCTTCTGCAATATCAGCGTCAGGCAGTCCTTCTGCAAGATTTTTGGTGCTTGTTTCAATCTGTTTTGAAAATGTTTTCATGGCGGTCAGGCCAGCCTGCATTGAAATCTGCATGGTAACTTACTCCTTAAAAAAATAAACTTCAAAGAGTTTTCTTGCAATAATCATACTTAAAAGGTATGGGAAACAGATAAAAATGTCAATTCCATGAAAAACCTGAAAGGATGACAAATGTTTGAAACCGGAAATACCGTTATGCTGCTGATTGATGTGCAGGGCAGGCTTGCCCAGCTCATGCACGAAAAGGATGAATTGTTCAGATCGCTTGAAATCATGGTGCAGGCCATGAAAATTCTTGAGATTCCAATCATATGGATGGAGCAGGTTCCGGAGAATCTCGGGCCCACCACTGAATCTGTTTCAAGGCATCTTGAGGGAATCTCACCTGTTGAGAAATTTTCCTTTTCATGCTGCAATGAGCCTGGCTTTGAGAAAAAATTTAACAGGCTTGGGAGGAACCAGGTGCTTTTAACGGGAATTGAGACTCATATCTGTGTTTTTCAGACGGGCCGCGATCTGATGGCCCGGGGATGTGAAGTTCAGGTTGTTGCGGATTGTGTTTCATCCAGAACCCTTGAAAATAAAAAAATCGGACTGGAACGTATCGTGCAGGAGGGCGGAAGGGTAACCTGTGTTGAAATGATATTATTCGAGCTGCTGAAAGAAGCACGGGGTGACAGATTCAGAAAGATCGTCAGGCTTATCAAATGAATATAGGGCAAGTCACAATTTTATGCTGTCACACCAAATGAGGATGTGGAGGACTCAGGCAGGCCATCTGTTTTTGTATATGCCTGTGCAGCTTTTTCAATATTTCCCAGGGCCTGTTTTTTATCTGCCTGTGCCTGGTGTTTTGTCCGGGAGATCATGAGATCGGCAAGGGCTTTTGCAGCCTGGGCACTTGCCTGGGAGGCTACTTTGAGATCCTGCGCAGATGGATCAGCAGGAGCAAGCGCAGCATTTCTGACCTGCTTCATTTTTTTCAGAGTCGCTTCAGGATCTCCGGGCACTTCAGATGTGTCTATGTGGACTTCTCCGCCCACGGCATAGTTTTTTCCGTCAGGCCCGCGTTTATATGTGAAATTTGCGCCGGAAGTGATATATCTTCCGCCTGCGGCAATATGAGCCATTTCATGCCGTCTGACTTTTGCATCTGTCTGTTTCAGTTGTTCTATAACCTGCAATTCAGCCTGTGTCAGAGCCTGATCCTGTGCTGTTTTTGCAGTGGCGCCGGAAACTTTGGCCTGCGTCCGGGAAATGTTTTCCCCGTCAGACTGTGTATCTGAGGTATTGACCTTGCCTGGGTCTGCATGGCTGTCCTCAGGGCCCATTGAAACTCAAGGCTGATCCGCTGCCGGCCGGAACCTGGGGTATGTGGCGGAAGAGTTATTCATCATGCAATATCCATGGTGATTTTATATTATTTGTGCAATGAATGGTCTTATTATATTCATAACAGACTGGTATTGCAAGGCAATTTAGACATAATGGCTGACAGTTGAAATACGACCTGCCTCAAAGTATAAAAAAGTTTTTATACCAAAAAGAACTTTTAACAACAAGGAGGCAGGTCATGGAGAAAACTATAACCCAAAATAAGCGCGTTTCCAGCAAAAGATTACTTATGAACAATTGGCTGGATGAGCTATTATTTTCAACGGGAAACGCCATCTCAGGGATATAC
>CAYUOB010000133.1:0-6828 GCA_964446145.1 uncultured Desulfobacula sp. | reverse complement strand
TCCTGAACCAGCAACAGTACTTCTTTTCGGTTTTGGTCTTTTTGGAATTGCAGGGATAAGCCGGAAAAATCAGGGACTAAAAAAATGATTCATAATTTATTTTAAGATCTGAATATATATATTTACGATTATCTTTTCAAAAGAGGGCCTATGCCGTGCATGTGGGCCCTTTTTTAATTTGATGATTTGATATTCATTATTAATGATTCAATGAATTCCGCCATGATATTCAGAGTTTTTTCAGGCTGTTGGGCATGCGGGGCATGGCCGCATGCATCAAGAACCATTGTTTTGGCATGGACAGTGTTTTTTCTGATGGAATCAAGCTGGGCCAAAGTTCCGTACTCATCGTTGCGCCCCTGAAGGGCAAGCATGGGAACCCTGATTTTTTTCAGATATTTTTCTATGTTCCAGTGAATAAATCCCGGGTTCAGCCAGGCATTGTTCCATCCTTTAAAGGCATTATCCGTATTTTTGCCATGATATTTTTCAAGGGCTTTTTTAAGTCTGTTATGTTCATAGGCTTTTTTTGCCTGTCTGATGGATTCAATTGTCACTGACTCACAAAAAACATGGGCAGCTTCGGTTATGATTCCCATAAGGCCCGTATCTGCCGTTTTTCCCGCAAATATGACGGCAATGGAACCACCGTCAGAATGGCCTGCCAGTATATAGTTTCTGATTCCGGTTTCATTAATGATTGCAGGCAGGAATTTCAGGGCATGGGTGTGCATAAAATTGATTTTCCACGGCAGGGGACAAGGGTCGGACTTGCCATATCCGGGGCGTGAAAAGATCAGAAAAGGGCAGTCAATTGCTCTGGCAAGCTTTTCCGGGAAATCTTTCCACATTTCAACACAGCCAAGCCCTTCATGCAGAAAAATCAGGGTAGGCCGGGTTCTGTCAGGGTGGCGTTTCCACACAATTTCTGTTTTTGTTCCGTTAATGTCCAGGAATTCAGTCATGGTTATATGTGTTTCATCAGCAATGCGTAGGCGTTTTGGATTTCAAGGAATTTTTCATTGGCAAGTTTTGAAAATTCTTCTCCCAGATGTGATAATTTGTCTGGGTGATATTTTTTTACAGCTTTTCTGTAAGCAGCCTGAATTTCTTTTTTTGTGGCATCAGGGCTTACATTGAGAATTGTACGGGCTTTTTTAAGGAGATCACCTTCATCTGAGCTTTGCCTGGTGTCTTTGCTTTGCCTGGTGTCTTTGGCCCGGCCAGAATTGGTGTTTCCGGCTTTTTTTTTATTTGTACCTGAATTTTTCCATGAGGTGCGGCTAAAATTCAGGGGCTGGCCCGGCCTGTTTTTCCACATGAAGAAATCAGGAAGCCTGCCGTGCCTTATGAGGTATATAACGGTTCCAATGACAAAGGCATCGTCAAGCCACCCGAGATAGGGGACAAGAAGATCCGGAATAATATCCACAGGGCTGATCAGATATGCAGCTGCAAAAAGGATTAGTATGGTTTTAATATAAGTATTCAAGGCAGTTGTTATCCATTGGTCAGAACATCAATCATTGTAAAAAATTTTTGGCTTGTATCCCGGGTATTTATTTTGCGGTGCAGAAACATCACGGCATCAAATGTGCCCTGAACATAGATATCCCTGCCGTTGATATTGTGCCTGAATTCAAAAACAACCGAGTTGTCCGGCGATTTCAGTGTATAGGTGTGCCAGCCGTGGCCGGAAAGATGTTCCTTTGGGATTCCAAGCTGTTTTTCCTGAATTTCAGGATCACGTATCATTTTAATCTCATTCAGGTCAAATTCAGTTCCAAGCCTGTTAAAACACGCCACAACAGCTTTGGCAGTTCCTGATGTGTCAGCCTTGCCCTGCTGGTGACTTTCCGTTACTTCAAGGTGGTAACCCTTGAAAAGGCCTGGGAATGTGTCTGCCGCATACTCCATCATGGCCTGGAATCCCACAATCTGTTTGGCCATGTTGGGTGCAACTACAGCAGGGATGCTGCCGTCTTTAACAAGTTTTTCAAGTTCGTCCCTGTCGCCTCCGGTTGTTCCCATTACAAATGGCAGGCTGTTTTCAACATAGAACCGGGCATTTGGATTTACAGCAGATGGATGGGTGTAGTCTATGGTGATGAAATCCCCATATTCAGCTCTGATTTTGTCAGGAATTTGTTTTCTGGCATTCGGCTTTACCAGAATAAATTCAAACCCGTCAATCACAATGGACTCTTCCCCAATTTCCTGACCTGTCAGGGAAAATTTCACGGGATTGAATCTTTCATCTTTTAATGCTGCCCTTGCAATTGTTTTTGCGACATTGCCGGGAAGGCCGTTGATCATCAGGTTTATTTTTTCCATTTTAATGCCTCCTTGTCTAATCTGTGGACAAATTCTGAAAATTTTTCAATTTTTTTATCGCTGATTTCTGTCAGAACATGGATTAAAGTGGTGAAAGCAGCAGGAATATACTGCTCAAACTGTTTTTTCCCCTTTTTCAGTGTTAAAAAGCTGAATGCTCCAAGACATTGAAGATTTCTGGCAAGACAACAATACATGAAGCTGTGGGCAAATTCTTTTTTTTGGATCGGTGACAGCTCAAGGCAGTCCATTGCATATTGAAGAAGCTGTGATTTTAATCCGGTGTCAAGCTGTACATAGGGATCAATCAGCAGAGATGCAAGATCGTATTGCAGGGGGCCTGGCCTTGCTGACTGGAAATCAACGAAAAATATTGTACCCCGGAATATCATGATGTTTTTTGACTGAAAGTCACGGTGCATTAATCCGGTAAGGCCGTGAACCAGCGCATGATCAGCAATATGACAGAACTGAGGGGCAAGTGTGTCGAATTCTGCATCAACGCCAAGATAATTATTTACAAATTCCTGCATGAAATAACGGCATTCTTTTTCAAGGATGAGCTGCCTGGAATACGAACGGGTCTGATATGTCCATTCAGGCTTGAACCCCATGATTCCTGTACGCGAAAATTCAATCAGGCATCTGATAACTTTTTTGTATATTCCTGCTGTGAAATCAGGATTATTTTTTTTTCTTACCAGGGTTTCGAGAAGGGTATCGCCGAGATCCTGCATGATAACCGTGCCTGACATGGCATCATGATCAAAGATACGGGGAACCGGGATATTTTTTGAATAAAGATGGTTTCCAATATGTATAAAAGCATCCAGTTGAGCCCTTGCCTGTGTTCCGGCAAGGCATATGCCATGATCTGATACAACAGCGGAGCCGGCATTGGTGTGCACCCGGAACCATCTGCGGTCTGATCCGTCTCCTGCAAGTTCAGAGATGTTTATCTGTTCAGGGGCACTGAATCCCGTTCTGAAATGTTTTGCAGCCATAAGATAAATACTTGTTCTGGAATAAGAATCCTGTGTCCCTATATCAGACCAGTAAATATTGTCAGCCCTGAATGCTGCAACATGGTTTTTTCTGCATATTTTTTTGTAAACCTCAATGCTTGAAAATATTTTTTTGTCGGGAAAAAAATTATAGATTTCAGGAGACAGAATCTGGATTCCTGTAAAGGCAAGTCCGTCTGGTTCTGATTCAAAATCAGTTATGTATCCACAAGCATCAATACCTATTTTGTTGAATGGCGGATAATCATGCACTGCCAGGGTTGCCAGAGGCCTGTGGATTTTGTGAAATTCATGCAGGCAGGCAAGGTCAAGGGTAAAGAAAATATCAGAGTTGATCACAAAAAAATCGTCATCTTCCAGAAATGGCCTGGCATTGGCAATGGCCCCTCCTGTCTCCAGTATGACAGGTTCATAAAGTATGCGCACAGGGTATTGTTGAGTTTTTATGAATTCATGTATTTGGCTGTGCAGGTGGTGGGTATTGACAAGAATATCATCACACCCTGCATTGAGCAGTTTTTCAATGATATGACCAAGCACAGGTTTTGACATCAGGGTGAACAATGGCTTCGGCACCCTGTCTGTGTACGGCCCCAGCCTGGTTCCGAATCCCGCTGCAAGAATCAGGGCTTTCATGGTTTATGACGGAATAAGGAGGATCAGGCGGTCAATAATCTGTTTGTAGTATTCAATCTGTATATTGTCCTGTGATCCATTAATGGAGTTTTTGGTGAAATAAGTGACAGCATTCCTGTAATTGATCAGGGACAGGGATTCCTTTAAAGTGATAATCCTGCCTTTGTACAATTTCATGCCCAGGGAATGAATTTTTTTAAGCCTGTCCTTACCTTCATGTCTGCCTGATTCATATTTTTCAAAATAAAGCAGAACAGTTTTGTAAGATTCAAAGAACGGTTTTAAAAATGCGGCAAACCATTTTAGTTTGCGAAGCCCTGAAGAAGTAATCTGAAACATGTCAGGATCTGAATTGTCAGGCACAAGTATGCCGTCACTCATAAAGCCTTTTATGCAGGTTGAAATCTGCTCTTCGCATGTGGTTTCCTCGTCAAAGAAAAATTCATCCGTGAACATTTTTTCCAGGAACCTGTATCTGATCACAAGATCTGAGGATGAAAACTTGAACCTGTCCATTTCAAGAATTGCCACTGCAGTATATGCATAGGTAACAAAAAATGAAATAACTGAATTTTTGTAATAATCAAGTATGGCGCGTTTATTATTTTTTACTATGAAAACCGTGTTATCGGTTATGTCGGCTTCGTCCTCATCTGCAAGTTCTATGAAATTTCTTGAGATGAAATTTCTTATCACCGAGTTGAAGGTATTGTCAGGGTCAACTGCAAGGGTGTCGGAAAGCTCGGCATTCATGAAATTCAAAATACTCATGTATGCATTCACCCTTGCGATCATCTGCTGTTTTATGAAACTGTTTTTTGAACAATTTAAAATGGCGCTTGCAATAATACCGTGCGGTGTTACAACTGCATTGGCATTAATGGCATTTATAAGCTTGTATCCAAAACTTTTGACAAATTTCATGTATTCTTCTTTTGAAGTTCTGGAAAGCACAATGTCTTTTTCTTTAATATATTCTTTCAGGGACAGGGGCTTGTCAAATTTCATATAGACTTTGCCATATTTTTTTTTCAGAAATTTTCTTGTACTTATCAGGCCTTTGAGAGTTTCAGGATTCTTTTTGCCTCCTTCAAGCTCTTTTAAATAGGCATCTTCTTCCAGTACATGATCATATCCGATGAAAATAGGGACAAAATAAAGATCATCACAGGCCCCGTTAAGGCAGGCATTGATCAGCATTGCAAGGCCGCCGGGCCGCGGGGTCAGTGGTTTGCCGGTTCTGCTCCTTCCTCCTTCAATGAATATTTTTATATTGAATCCTTCATAAAGCAGTTTTTCAAGATATGCCTCAAAAATTCTTGAATACAAAGGTGCTCCCTTGAAGGTACGGCGCAGGAAAAAGGCTCCTGCTCCCCTGAACAATGGGCCGAGTGGCCAGAATGACAGGTTTTTGCCTGCAGCAATATGGGGGCATGGCATGTTGTTGCGGAACATCACATAGGGAAGGAGAAGGTAATCCAGGTGGCTTTTATGACATGGAACCAGAATAAGGGGAGCTTTTGTCGATGCTTCTCTCATGCGGTTGATTTCTTTCTGGTCAAGCACAAGATCATCAAAAATATTTTTAAATACCCATGTTAAAAGCCAGTTTGCAAAATTTATAACCTTGAGATTATAGTTTGCTGCAATTTCCTTGATATAACCTGCAGCTTTTTTATGTGTTTTGCTCAGGGGCAGATTGTTTTCTGAGGCATATTGTGCAAGATATTCACGCAATGATTTTCTGGTCAGTATATCTTCGGTTATTTCCTGCCGTGATTTCAGTACAGGTCCTGTAATGCTTCTTCTCTGGCGGTTCAGAATATCCACAAGATATTTTCGCAGTTTATGTGTCTGAAATTCGGAATCAAGCTGCTCGATTTCAGGCCGTTTCAAAAATTCATTCAGGACAACGGGGTTGGCAATTTCCACTCTGATCTTTTCAGGGTGCCGCAATATGATGAAAAAACGTTTTATCAATCCCGGTTTTTCATGTGTGCCAAAAAGGATATCCGACAGAGTCGGGTTTTTTCTCATGGGTTTGGTTACATAGATGATATTTTCAGGAATGATTATAATCGGTTTGTCTGTCTGTTTCTGAAGCTCTATCAGAATATAAAGAGGATCCGGGGTTGAGTTTATGAAACGTTTATAGAAATCTTCTTCTTCTATCAGGCTGATAAACCCTGCCTTTCCGTTGATAAGCTCTTTTGTGGCATATCCTGTGGCGTAATAGTCCATGAAATGGAAATGATGAAAAAAATAATCAGCCTGGCTTAAGAAGAAGCGCAACAGGCGTTTAACAGGCAGAAGAAAAAAGAACCTGAAATCAAAACCTATCTGAGGGTATGGCAGATCAAGAGATTTGAGTTTTGTGTGATAATATATAAAATCAAGAGTATTTTTGTTTTTGCATGCATACACTATGATGCTGTCACAGGGCAGGTTTTTTATTTTTTCTATATTGTGTTCATCAAAATTGAGTTTGTTGACCAGGCGCTGGATCAGTTTTCTGATAAAATACCCTGAGTTTCCCGGGTAAAAACATAAAAAATAATCATGGGTATTTTTAAGCATGCATTCAATCATGCTGCGTATCCTGGTTCTGAATCTGTGAATCAAAGCCATTCTTTTTCCTTTTCAAGGAGATTGTCAATCAAATGATAACCCTATTTAATTATCAAAGGCCGCAAAGAATGGCAATCCTAAAATCTCCTTGCCAAAGGCATGATGCTGTGATAATTTTTATTTTCTTAAGTTGACAATTATCGTGTTTGTTTAATTATAATTAATATTTAATTTAATAAATCAATGTTGGTTCTTTTGGTATTTT
>CAYUOB010000132.1:0-6989 GCA_964446145.1 uncultured Desulfobacula sp. | reverse complement strand
CATTTGCCACGGCTGTGGACGGGTCATGACTCCTGTCTGCCATTGCTCTGATACACGGTAAGTGGTTCCCACAAACGGGAAACGCGGGTCACATGATGCATGTGCATCAATTTTCGTGTTGTATACTACAGCCGCAGGATTAATTCTGTGCGGGTTCAGAAGATTTTTTTCAACCGGGCTTTCAAGGGGCTCATAATGCTCAGGAAAGGGGCCGTCAGCACGTCCAGGGCCAAAGATCTGGCCGTGTCCGTGTTTTCTCATTATAAACGGATATTTTGAATCCCCGCGTTTTGTTCCATCAGGGTTTTCCATGGGGTACCATCCACCGTCAGGCACATCTCCGATCCATTTTTTTGATACATATTTGCCATTCTTTTCTTTGCCGGCAAATTTGATCACCCAGTCCTTATGATCCCAGGGGCGGCCCTTTGGATCAACAGAAGCCCTGTTGTAAATAATTCTTCTGTTAACCGGCCAGCACCATGCAAATTCAGGATAAAGCCCGATTTTATTTGGTGCATCCTTCTGGTTTCTTCTGGCAGCCATATTGCCTTTTTCCGTGTATGAATTGCAATACAGCCAGTTGCCTGATGATGTGGAACCGTCTGCCTGCAGCCATGCAAAGCTTGGGACAAGAGTGCCTTTTTTGCACAATTTTCCCTTGACCTTTACGTCTTTTGTGAAATATCCATTGATTTCCCTTGCAACCTTATGGGGATCATAACGCCCGTCAGTTTCGTAATCCCATTTCAGGTTCAATATGGGCTCTTGGAACACACCGCCTGAAGTTTTATAAAGATTTTTAATTCTCTGACCGAGCTCCATTATGATATCTCCATCAGGACGGCTGTTGCCAAGGGGTTCCGGGCCCTTATATCTCCATTGCATCCATCTGCCTGAATTGGTGATGGAGCCTTCTTTTTCCACTGATACAGCAGCAGGCAGCATAAAGACTTCAGTCCTTATCCCGGAAGGGTCTTTGCCCGGGCCTTTCCAGAATGATCCGGTTTCATTGTCAAAAATGTTGACATTGACGAGCCAGTCCAGTTTTTCCATGGCTTTTCTGACCTTGGAAGCATTGGAACCTGAACAGGCGGGGTTCTGGCCCCATGCGAAAAATCCCTTGATTTTGCCTTTGTACATTTCGTCAAAAAGATCAAGCCATGAATAGGCTTTGCCGTCGTCAACCTTGGGCAGCCAATTGTATCCGAACTGGTTTGATTTTTCTGCTGCATCTGCAAAAAATGATTTCAGCAGGCTTACTGAATATTTGGGATAATTGCTCCACCAGTTGGCTGACATGGGGTCGTTGCTTGAAGGTGTCCATTTTGCATTGTATGCATCAAGGCTGGTATTTGAAGCACGGGGGGTTTTGAGATACCCCGGAAGAATGTGCCATAAAAGGCAATGGTCGGTTGAGCCCTGAACATTTGATTCACCCCTCAATGCGTTGACTCCTCCGCCTGCAACCCCCATATTCCCGAGCAGCAGCTGAATCATGGCCATTGAACGTATGATCTGGGTTCCCACTGTATGCTGTGTCCATCCCATTGCATACATTATGGTTCCTGCTTTTCCTTTTACGCCTGTTGCTGCAAAAGTGGAGTAAACCTTTAAAAGATCTGCCCTGGGAGTTCCTGTGATTTTTGAAACAGTATCAAGGTCATATCTGCTGTAATGCTTTTTCATCAACTGGAAAACACAGCGTTTATGCCTGAGCGTGCGGTCCATTTTCGGGATTCCGTCAGCATCCATTTCAAATGCCCATCTGGATTTGTCATAACTTCCCATTGAAGGGCCTTTGTCGTTTTTCCTATAACCTGAAAAAAGCCCGTCTTTGAATTCATAGTCTTTGCCGACAATGAACGGAGCATTGGTATAGGCTGCTGTGTACTCCATGTTGTAAAGCCTGTTATCCAGGATATATTTGATCATGCCGCCCAGAAAGGCAATATCGGTGCCTGACCTTAAATGCGCATAAATATCTGCCTTGGATGAAGTTCTGGTAAACCTTGGATCCACACTTATGAGCCTGGCTCCTTTTGCCTGGGCCTGGGTTACATATTTGAATGAGATCGGATGATTTTCAGCAGCATTGCTGCCCATGATTAAAATGCAGTCACTGTTTTTGATGTCAATCCAGTGATTTGTCATTGCGCCGCGTCCAAACGACTCTGCCAGAGCCGCTACAGTAGCGCTATGTCAGATCCTGGCCTGGTGTTCAATGTAAACAAGGCCAAGTGATCTCATCAGAGTCTGGTAAATCCAGCATTCTTCATTATCCATTGCAGCAGACCCGACAGAGGCGATACTTGTGGTTCTGTTTACGGTCTGGCCCTTTGCATTGGTTTTTTCAAAATTCATGTCGCGGGTTTTTTTCACGCGTTCCGCAATGGTTTCAAGTGCCCAATCCCATGAAACCTTCTGCCATTTATCGGAATATGGTGCTCTGTACATGGGCTCTGTAAGCCGGTTGGTATTTTCCGCAAGCTGTTTCAGGGCAGAGCCCTTTGAACATAGAGAACCGCGGCTGATAACATGGTCTGGATCGCCTTCAATATTTATTACCCTGCCGTCTCCTCTTTTACTGGTATGTACTATTGCCCCGCACCCGACTGCGCAATAACAGCAGATGGTTGTGGTTTCTTTGGCATACCTTGTCTTGAGCATACCGGCATGTGACCTGACCGGCTCAAGATCAAACCCCAGCCCGCTGACGGCAAGCCCGGCAGCAGTTGCTCCGGAAATTTTGATAAAATCCCGTCTGTTAAGTTTCATCTTAAGAATGCCTCCTTTATAATTGTTGAATTTTTGCCTGTATCACCTGAGGTGAACTCCCTGGCTGATCCATGACCCATATCACAGGTCAGGTTACAAAAAGGTTACAGAATGGAAATACAGACAACCGGCGTTGTATTTGTTCCTTTGTGTTGTTAAATATCGTGGTGATTATGATATTTCATCACTTGCCGGTGGTTTTGCTTTTTTATCCTGCAGAGGTTCATGGCGTTTTTGATCCTGGTGTCAGGGCAGATCCGGTTTTTTAAAGTGTCATGGGGCAGGCTTGCACGGTTTTTGCTCTGAAAATAGACAGATATGGAGCAATTGGCAAAGGGGGGCGCATCATGAAAATGCAATTTTCCATATTATATCTGTTTGTTTTTTTGCAGGTTTTTACCATGTGCATTTGCACATCTTCTGCCGGGGCAGTGGAAACAGGCGGGCAGGGAACCCTGGCAGCCATGTTTGTCCACACCTCTGTTTCAGGAGGGCAGATGTCCATTTCCTATTATGGGCTGCCGGATAATGAAAAACACTGCCTGTATGAACAGTCCTGGTTCCCAATGGCATTGGTTGTTTTGAGATATATCCGGCTTACCAGTCCTGGAATGGATGCACCAGGACTGGCAGGCGGAGAAAAAAGTTCTGTTTTGGGAATCACAAGCTCATTTTTAAATCAATATCTTGGTGATAAAATGCAGCTGGAATTTCAGGCAGATCCCGGAAATAAATCCGGTGCCCTTGTCCTTAAAATCGGCCTTTGACATGCAAAAAAACAGGATAAATCACCTGGAATAAAAAAAATTGAGAAAACTGTTGCATTTTTTCATCAGGCATGGCACAAAAAACATGTATGATGGAATTTTTAAGATTCAGGGAAGGTTGTTATGGTGCAAAACAGGGTGGATGCATTATTGAAAAGAGTTCTTGATGCAACCGGGATAGGTTCTCAATCCGAACTTGCAAGGGAACTTGGAATAAACCGCTCCGGAATCACCCATGCCAGAAACAGCAATAAGATTCCTGATAAATGGATAGTGAAATTATACAGGAAATTCGGGTTTAACCCGGGATGGCTTGAATCTGGCGCGGGTAATATGTTTGTTCATGACTCTTCTGTGTCTGACCGGAATTTCAGGTTTGTTCCAAAGGTGGCGGCAAGGCTTTCCGCAGGCACAGGCTCTTTTGAATGCGGTGATGATGTGACAGATTATCTGTCCTTTGAGGCAGGGTGGCTTGCCTCAAAGGGGTCTGCAAAGGATATGGTTGCCATGGAGGTTTTCGGGCAGAGTATGGAGCCTGTGATCAGGGAGGGAGATGTTGTTCTTATTGACCAGTCGCGGAAGGATATACTGGCAGGTGCCATCTATGCTGTGGGTATTGAGGATACCATATTGATCAAAAGGCTGGAAAAACACCCTGACAAGCTGGTTCTGTGCAGTGATAACAGGGATTATGAACCCATTTATCTTGAAAAACAGGAAACAGAAAAGGTCAGAATCATAGGAAAGGTCATATGGAGCTGCCGGGAATACCGGTAAGTTAAATTTTTTTATTTATGCTGTTTAGTTTTTTCAACAAAAGATGAAAAATTCAAACAAAGGGAGATAAAAATGCAACGTTGTCTCAAGATATCAATATGCAAAAAAATCATAACTGCATTTACCGGGTTTATATGGGTTGCAGGCCTTCTTGCCGCTGGCAGTGACAGCCCCTGCATGCCCTGGGTAAATTTTGCAGGCATGGGTGTTTTCTGGGGATGCACCATTGTCCTTTCAAAATTATTGAGGCAGGATCATGCGCAGAAAACAATAAAGAAAGACTGCTTTGGTGTTTCATTCAGAAAGTTTGATTTTTCCTTGTCATTGGGATCAAAAACAAATATTGAGAAGGATATTGTTTTAATTGACAGGGATTTTTGTGGACAGGGATTTTAAAGACAGAAAAAATAACAGAATCAGTTTTGTCCTTGAAACATTGCAGCATATTAAAGCGCTGCTGGATAAAACAGAGGATGAACGTGCATTGATCAGGGATATCTGTGATTTTTTGGTGGAAAATCATGGATATGATGCAGTATGCATAGGTCTTGCAGGTGAGGGACATAATATTGAAAAAACAGCTGTTTCAGGTTTTTCAGGGGTTTTTTCCAGATTTCTTGACCATAGATTTGCGTGCAGTTTTCATAAAATGGTTTTTCCTGACAGGCAGAAACCTGAAAAAAATAAATCAGACCTGGATTTTTGCCGCAGTTTCTGTTTTTTTCCTGAAAATGATTCTGCTGACAGGGTAATCCGGGTTTTCCGCCTTGAATGTGCAGGTATTTCCTGCGGGTTTATGGCTTTGTCCATGCCTTGGGATCCAGAGGGTGATGAAACGGAAAAAAGGATTCTTAAAATTGTTTGCGATGATATTGCTGGGGGAATTTACAGGTTAAAACTTGAAAAATCCCAGAAAGATCTGAAACAAACCATTGCTGCAGGCATCATGGATATTCCCTGTTTCAGGGAGGCCAGGGACTTTTTGAGAATAGAGGATAGAATGACGTCCCTGGGAAGGGTAACTGCGGGGATTGTTCATGAGATACGCAATCCCCTTTCAGGTATTTATATTTATCTTAAGGCGCTTAAAAATAACTATTCCGGAGGAGATCAAAACGCCCGGGCATTGCAGGTTATTTCCAAAATCGAACTTGCAGCATATAAGATTGAATCCATTGTCAAACGGGTTATGGATTTTGCAAAACCCGGAACTCCAAGATTTATCAGGGTCTGCCTGAATGATTATATTGACGAGGCAACCCAGCTTGCCCGCGTTGCACTCAGGAAAAATTCAATTCAATTTGAAAAACATCTTGATCCTGCACTTCCTGAGTGCCATGCAGATCCCCAGCTCATTGAACAGGTTGTGCTGAATCTTGTAACCAATGCCGGAGAAGCCATGAAAAATTTTAAGGGTGAAAAACGCATAATTCTTAGAACCTTTGCAGATGATACCCGGGTTTTTATAAGCGTTAGTGATACCGGCCCGGGGATTCCTTCTTCAAAGCGGGACAGGATCTTTGACCCTTTTTTTACCACAAAATCAAACAGTGCCGGGATAGGCCTGAGCATATGCCACAGAATAATCTGTGATCACGGAGGTGCATTAAAACTACATACTTCAGAAGATAAAGGTGCCTGTTTTGTTATTGAGCTTCCCATTGAAAAACCGCGGGAATGCGATGGGGTGAATTGCTGATGGGTGCAAGATTTCAGATTGCAGTTGTGGATGATGAGCAATTCGTCACAGATGCCATTGAAATGGCATTGTCAGATGAATATGACATTCATGGATTTGAGACTGCCGAGCAATTTTTTGAATCAATGGAAAAAAATGCTCCTGATCTGGTATTGATGGATATAGGTCTTCCTGGCATGGACGGGATCCAGGCACTGGAACTTGTGCGCAGAAAAAATTGTGATATCCCGGTGATCATGATTACAGCGTATGAAGATATTCACATGGTAATTAATTCAATGAAGTCAGGGGCCTTTGATTTTATAGTCAAGCCCATAAACCCTGATATTCTTGATCATATCATAAAAAAAGCAGCGTCATCAATTTCACTCATAAAAGAGGTAAAGATTCTTCAGGAAAAATATCTTCAGGAAAATCTGCCGTGTTTTATAGGGCAGAGCCGTAAAATTGAAAACGTAATGGATTTTATCCGGATGGTTGCAAAAAGCCCGGATACCCCGGTTATGATTCTTGGGGAAACAGGTACCGGAAAGGAGTTGATTGCAAGGGCTGTTCATGCCAGAAGCCCTGTGTTTCAGGGCCCTTTTATTCCTGTGAACTGTTCAGCCTTTCCAGATGAGCTCATGGAATCTGAATTGTTCGGATATGAGCCGGGTGCTTTTTCAGGGGCAAGCCGTCAGGGGAAAAAAGGAGTGATAGAAGAAGCTGACAAGGGCACACTTTTTCTTGATGAAGTGGCGGATTTAAGTCCTGCGGGCCAGGCAAAGCTGCTGAGATTTCTGGAAAGCGGTGAGTTCTATAAAATCGGCGGGACAAGAAAATATACCGTTAAAACCCGCGTGGTGTCTGCTACCAATAAAAAGATTGATCATCTTGTTGAAACGGGAAAATTCAGAAAGGACAATTATTTCAGGCATTGTGTCGTAAAAGCGGATATTCCTGCCCTGAATGCGCGAAAAGAGGATATC
>CAYUOB010000131.1:0-7229 GCA_964446145.1 uncultured Desulfobacula sp. | reverse complement strand
GCATTTACAGACAAAATATGCCAGGCAGCGCTCAATGGTATTCCAACCACATTTTCGTTTTATATTACATTGTACAAAACAGATGACTCCTGGTTTGACAAAAAAATCTCTGATATCCAGATAAAATCAACATTAAAATACAATTCCCTGAAAAAGGAATTTTCAGTCATGCGGCCCTGGAAAAGCGACAAGCCGCTTATAACTACTTCCTTTGAAGAAGCAAAGTCCTGGATGACAAGGGTGGACAACCTGAAAATAATAGCATTAAACCAGCTTTCAAAGGGGGATAAATATCAGCTGCGCATCAAGGCAAAGCTCAACAGATTCACTTTGCCCCTGTCACTGCACTATATTTTCTTTTTTGTTTCCTTCTGGGATTTTGAAACCAATTGGTATCTGATCAATTTTACCTATTAGCCTGTTTAACGGCACCATGAAAGCCGTGCTGATACAATATATATGGCAAAATCCAGACATTCCATAAATGAATCAGCCAGAAAAAAAAAAGAAGGCATTTTAATCATTGTAATTCTTTGTGCCGTGGCAGTCCTTACCTTCATTGAAACCAGGGTAACCAATTTCGGTGGAAGTTTTCCTTTGTCCAGCACTGTTCTGATGTTCATTCTCATCAACACAAATCTTCTTTTACTGCTTGCTCTCCTTTTGCTTGTCTTCAGAAATCTTGCAAAGCTTTATTATGAAAAAAAACGCAATATTCTGGGATCAAAACTCAAAACCCGCCTGATTACGGCATTTATAGTCCTGGCCCTTCTGCCCACAACGGTTCTGTTCTTTTTTTCCATACATTTTATTTCCACAAGCACTGCGTTCTGGTTCAATGCTCCTGTTGAACAGACATTTGACAGCTCCCTTGCAGTGGGGCGCAAATTATACGAATACATAGAGGAAAAAAATAAATTTTTTGCAAAACGGGCAGCTTTCCAGATAATTTCAAGAAAACTCCTGGACAAAAAAAATTTAAAAAAACTGTCCCGCTACACCCAGGTTGTGCAAAGAGCATTCAACCGGCATGCAGTTGAAGTTTATACTCCTGATGCGATACGCGTCAGCCTGTCCCTTGCCAATGAGCTTTCAAATCTGCATTTCGGGCTTTTAACAAGCAACGACCTTACAAGCATACCAAAGGGAAAAACAACCAATACAATCTCACAGACCATAAAGGAAGGAGAATTTTTAAGGACCATTGCCTGCATACCCTTTGGAGTAAGCCCTGAAAAAGCCAAAGCATTCATTGTCATAACCACGCTTGTGCCCCCTGACCTGTCGGAAAATCTGCGGGCAATTCTCAAGGGCATGGAAGAATACCAGCAGCTCAAACTTTCAAAAAAGCCGGCGCAGATAACCTATTATATTGCTCTTTCCATTGTTGCCCTGCTTGTTGTTTTCTGTGCAATCTGGTTCGGATTCCAGCTTGCAAAATCAATTACCATTCCCATCATGAAATTTGCAGAAGGAACCAAAAGAGTAACTGAAGGAGATCTGAATTACCAGATTGAGTTTGAAACTGACGATGAAATAGGAACACTTGTCAAGTCCTTTAATTCAATGACAAGACAGCTTGCTGCAGGAAGAGAGCAGATAGCTCTTTCAGGCGAAATGCTGAAGCAGCAGAATGCTGAGCTTGAAAAAAGCCGGCAATACATTGAAATAGTTCTGAAAAATATTTCAGCAGGAGTCATATCAATTGACAATAAAGGAACAATCACAACCATAAACAAGGCTGCAGAATCCATGCTCGGTATCAACAGCAGGGATATTCTGAATAAAAATTTCAAAGAAGTATTGAAAAATGAATACCTGAAACTTGCCAACCATATTTATGCCCAGGTGAGCCACGGCCAGGAAACTCTTGAAATGCCTCTGTCAGCGACCATTGCAGGTGTGCCCAAACATTTTTCACTGAATTTCAATATCCTGAAGGATGATCTGAACCAAAACGTGGGAGCGGTTCTTGTTTTTGATGACGTGACAGAACTTGAAAAGGCCCAGAGAATAGCTGCATGGCGTGAGGTTGCAAGGAGAATTGCCCATGAAGTGAAAAACCCCCTGACTCCCATCAAATTATCTGCCCAGAGGCTCAAACGCAAATACGGAAAAACAATTAATGATGAAATCTTCACAAACTGTGCAGATACGATAGTGGAGCATGTTGACCTGATCCGGAATCTTGTTAACCAGTTTGCAGCATTTGCAAAATTTCCAGATGCAAACATTGCAGGATGCAGAATTGAAAATATAATTCTTGAAACCATTGCATTGTACAAAGAAGGCCTTGAGAATGTGCATTTCCAATACAGATTTGCGCAGGATATACCGGTATTGAAGCTTGATCACCAGCACATGAAACAGGCATTCATCAATCTCATTGACAATGCTGTGGCAGCCATGAACAAAAACGGAACCATTGCAATAGATGTTTCCCATGATGAAATTTTAAAAATTGTAAGAATAGAGATTGCAGATAACGGAAAGGGCATTTCAGACAAGGAAAAAACAAGATTGTTTGAGCCTTATTTTTCCACCAAAAAATCAGGCATGGGCCTTGGCCTTGCCATTGTCAACTCTATTATTTCTGATCATAATGGTGTAATAAGGGTTCAGGATAATAAGCCTGCAGGCGCAAAATTCATAATTGAGCTGCCTGCAGCCTGAGACCTGACAATATTTTTTCATGCAAACAGGAGTAAAACAAAAAATGTACCCTGCTGTTTTGATTGTCGATGATGAAACAACCATCATTGATTCCCTGGAAGGGATTCTTTCAGACGACGGATTTGAAGTAATACATGCATTTAATGGATACGAAGCCCTAAAAAAAATTGAAACCCACTCTCCTGATATAGTTCTGCTGGACATATGGATGCCGGGAATGGACGGCATTGAAACCCTCAGGGAGATAAAAAAAACAGCCCCTAACCTGCCTGTGGTGATGATAACAGGTCATGGAACCATTGAATCAGCCGTTGATGCAACAAAGTCAGGTGCATATGATTTTCTTGAAAAGCCTTTATCCATAGATAAGGTCATGGTGACTATCAACAACGCACTCAATTTCAGAAAGCTTGAAGAAGAGAACAAATACCTGCGCAAAAAAACAATTGAGAAAAATTCCATCACAGGCACAAGCCCGGCTGTCAGAAAACTTTACGGAGAAATAATGAATGCTGCCCCTTCAGATGCATCCATACTGATAACAGGGGAAAACGGCACAGGCAAGGAAATGGTTGCCAGGACCATACACCAGTTCAGCTCAAGGCCGGAACAGCCGTTTATCATAATAAACTGCGCTGCAGTGCCGGAACAAAGCCTTGACCATGAACTTTTCGGGTATGAAAAAGGCGCATTTGAAAATGCTGCGGCAAAAAGCAAAGGCAAGTTTGAACTTGCATCCGGCGGCACCCTTTTTCTCGATGAAATAGGCGATATGAACATAAATACCCAGGCAAAAATTCTAAGAGCCCTTGAATCAAAAACATTCCAGCGCATTGGCGGTGGCAGAACCCTGCATGTTGATGTCAGAATCATTGCATCGTCCAACAAAGACCTCAAACAGGAGATCAGGGCCGGCCGTTTCCGCGAAGACCTTTATTTCCGTCTCAATGTCATACCCATACACGTACCGCCCCTGCGGGACAGAAAAGAGGATATACCCCTGCTTGTGGAAACCTTTCTTGAAAAATTGTCCACAAGCGCGCCGGGCGGCAAAAAAAGCATCTCAGAACAGGCAGTCCAACTGCTTGCCGCCTATGACTGGCCGGGAAATGTAAGGGAATTGAAGAATCTTGTGGAAAGATTGTATATCATGGTTGAAAAAAATCATATTGATATTGAGGATATTCCTGCGCCATACAATCCTGAATGCCGTCCTGCTGACCCTTGTATTTCGGAATTTTCAGGTTATGCAGACAATCTTTCTCTGGCAAGAAAGCAGTTTGAAAAGGATTTCATAAGAAAGGCTGTTGACCGTGAAAACGGGGATCTTTCCATTGCTGCCAAAAAACTTGGCACAAGTATAAAATACATTAAAAAAATACTTTCATGAGAATCATAGCCGGTAAATACAGAGGTAAAAAACTCACCAGCATCAAAGGGGATATGATCAGGCCCACTTCAGACCGTGTGAGAGAAGCTGTATTCAATATTCTGGGACAGAAAGTAAGGCATGCATCTGTGCTTGATCTTTTTGCAGGCACAGGGGCACTTGGGCTTGAAGCACTGAGCAGGGGAGCGCACCGTGCTGTTTTTGCAGACCTGGACTGCAAAACCCTGCAAACAAACATAAACCTGTGCAGCCTCCAGGAAAAATCTGAAACAATAAATTGTAATATCATTGGGGACAATATCCTGGAACAGACCCTGAAAAATACAAAATTTGACCTTATTTTCATGGATCCTCCCTATCATCAGGGCCTGCTTGACCATATGCTTAACCAGGATTTTCTCTATGATATAATGCATGAAAACACAATTATCATAGCTGAACATCATTTCAGCGAAAATATCGGATTCAACCCTTCAAGGCTTGACATTTACCGCCAAAAAAAATACTCAAAAACAATTATTTCTTTTATCAATAAAAAATAAAAAGGATGGGTAATAAATGGCTGGCACAAAAAAAACCGCAATCTATCCAGGATCGTTTGATCCCCTGACAAACGGTCATATTGATATTATTGAAAGAGCCCTTGGTATATTTGACCGGGTAATTGTTGCTGTCCTGCACAACCCGTCAAAAAAAGCCCTGTTTTCCATGGAAGAAAGGGTGGCCATGATAAAACAAAGTTTCAACGGCCATGAAAATATCGAAGTGGATTCATTTGGCGGCCTTCTTGTGGATTATGCAAGAATGAAGAATGCCAATGCCATTATACGCGGCATGAGGGCCATATCTGATTTTGAAAGTGAATTTCAGATGGCTCTCATGAACAGAAAACTCAACAAAAACATACAATCTGTTTTTTTAATGACAGGATTCAGATGGATATTTACAAGCTCTTCCATAATTAAGGAAGCTGCACAATTCGGAGGAGATATCAGTGATATGGTACCTCCTGCTGTGCATGAAAAAATGCTTGAGAAATTCCCCCCTGAAGAATCGCCACAGGACAGTGAAATATAGATGGATTTATGGCAGCTATATATATTTGTATCTGTGGTTGACCACAAAAGCTTTTCAAAAGCTTCCCAGGCGATCAATCTTTCCCAGCCCACAGTAAGCAGCCATATCAAGGATCTTGAAGACTATTTTCAATGCCGGCTTCTGGACAGGCTGGGCAAAGTCACAGAGCCCACAGGTGCAGGCAGGATTCTTTACCGGTATGCTGTAAAGCTTCTGACTCTCAGAGACAATGCCGAATCAGCTCTCCATGATTTTCTGGGAAGAGACAGGGGCAAACTTATTATAGGCGGCAGCACAATACCTTCAGGATATATACTGCCGGAACTTATGGGGCCGTTTTCCAGGCAGTTTCCCGATGTCTCAATTGAACTTACCGCAGGGGATACCCATCAGATTGTTCAGATGATCAAACAGGGGAAACTTGAAGCAGGTATTGTGGGTGCACCTGTTGAGGATCCAATGATCCGGCAGGAACGCCTGATAGAAGATGAAATGATGGTGGTGGTGCCGAAAAACCACAAATGGGCAGATTTAAGCCATGTAAACTGCAGTGAATTGTTTGACCAGCGGTTCATAGGCAGGGAAAAGGGCTCAGGCACATGGCAGTCCATTCTTTTAAGCCTGAAAAATGCAGGATTCAATCAGGATGACTTAAAACCATGCATTACAATGGGCAATACAGTATCTGTCATTCAGGCGATTCTAAATAATGTGGGCATATCCATACTTTCAACAATGGCTGTCAGGGACTGCATAGACAGCGGAAGGCTGAAAGCGCTGCCAGTAAAAGACCTTGATCTCAAGCGTTTTTTTTACCTCACCGTGCCGGCCAGGCGTACCATATCGCCCATATGCAGAAAATTCATTGAATTTATAAAAACTGCATCCAGATAAAAAATACAAAACAAAAAAACAATGCCGTGCATGGCCAATAAAAAGGCTCTGCACGGCATCAATATTAACGGCAGTAAGAAATGACTTGTGATTTATGCTGCTTTTATTTTGATCATCTTGGGCCTGGCTGCTTCAGATTTCGGAAGATGAAGATTGAGAACCCCGTCTTTCAGTTCAGCCCTGACCTTGTCCGTATCAATGGCCTGGGGCACTGAAAAACGTCTCACATATTCAAGATCTGAAAATTCTTCCCAGTTATAAACCCCTTTTCTTTCAAGATGCCTGACACCGGACAGAAAAAGGGTGCCATTATCAATATTCACAGAAATATCCTCTTTTAACACGCCAGGCATATCAACACACAAAAGAAATTCATCGTCATTTTCATAGATATCGACTACAGGGACAGCAGATCTGAGTTCCCTTGTTTTTTCAACATGTTTTTCTTCGGTTCTGACAATATCTTTGGTTTCACTCATGATATCCTCCTTTTTCTACGAGCTTATTTTCAGAATTGAGACGCATTATCAGTTAATGGCTATCTGTTTTGGTTTTGCAGCCTCTGATTTCGGCAGGATCAGGTAAAGGATTCCATCCTTGAGATTTGCCTCAACCTTGTCTGCATCCACATCTGCCGGAAGGGTAAAGCTCCTGGAAAAAGTGCTGGACCCCCTTTCATTGCGATGGACCTTATAGCCTTCAGGAGTGGAAAGAACCCGTTTGCCGCTTATTTCAAGGTAATTGCCCTGAATTTTAATTTCAAGGTCATCCTTGCTGACTCCAGGAACCTCGGCCCTGACTTCAAAACTGTCTGCATTGTCAATAAGATTGGTTCTCGGAGTGCCTGCATCCAGGTTCAATCCGGGTGTATAAGCAAAAGATCTGTCAAATTCATTGAAAATCCTGTCCATTCTGTTACGAAGCAAACCCATGGCCTCGAACATTCTGTCAAAATCATTCATTCTGGTAAACATAGCTTTGCCTCCTTTTTTATTTTTGAACTTTACAGGGCAGTCTTTGATGTATAAGTACTGAATGATGTTCTGCCCGTTTCCTGATTTCAGAACCAATATAATCACAGGCAAAAACATGTCAATGTTTTTTTATTACTTTTTTTAATTTTTTTTCAAAGTAATACACCCCCTTGACAACAAAAAAAAATTTATTATTTAATAATTTTAAAAAATACATGGAA
>CAYUOB010000130.1:0-7243 GCA_964446145.1 uncultured Desulfobacula sp. | reverse complement strand
CTTGATAAAGGCATTACAAAAGTTGTCCTTGACAGAAACGGATTTTTATATCATGGCCGCATCAAATCGCTTTCTGACGGTGCCCGTGAAGCTGGATTGAATTTTTAAATTTTGGAGGAAACACCTTTGGCAAGACAGCAGATGGAAGATAATGGATTAATTGATAAGGTCGTCAGGATCAATCGTGTTGCAAAAGTCGTAAAAGGCGGCAGGAATTTCAGTTTCAGTGCACTTGTTGTGGTAGGGGACGGTGAAGGAAGTGTCGGTTACGGTCTTGGAAAAGCAACGGAAGTCCCTGAAGCTATTAAAAAAGGCCTGGAAAAGGCAAAACGCAATATGGTCAAGATTTCTTTGCGTAATGGAACTGTTCCCTTTGAAGTTATCGGGAAGGCTGGTGCAGGCCGGGTCCTTCTCAAACCTGCATCACCAGGTACAGGCCTGATAGCAGGCGGCGGAATCCGTGCGGTGCTTGAAGCTGTCGGAGTTACCGATATCCTGACCAAATGCATTGGGACCCATAATACCCATAATATTGTCAGGGCGACAATGGCAGGGCTTCAATCACTCTGCACAAAGGAAGAAGTGGCAAAAAGACGTGGTCTCAGACCTGAAGATATATAAGAGGTTTAAATAAAATGGCTGGTAAAATAAAGATTACACAGATTAGAAGTACCATAGGGCGGCCTGCCAAACATGGCAGAATTATCCGTTCTCTGGGAATTAAAAGAATGCATCATACTGTGGAACATAATGCTGATCCGGTTATTCTGGGACAGGTTAAAAAAGTATCACATCTTGTTAAAGTAGAGGAGGTGTAATATGCAGCTTCATGATTTGTCTCCCGCACCGGGTTCCAGAAAAAAAAGAAAAAGAGTTGGAAGGGGCCCTGGATCAGGCATGGGTAAAACTGCCACAAGGGGACACAAAGGCCTTAAGGCACGTTCAGGCGGAAATGTGAGACCCGGTTTTGAGGGCGGGCAGATGCCCATTTACAGAAGGCTTCCCAAAAGGGGTTTTTATAATATTTTCAAGACCCGTAATGCTGTGCTGAATATCCGTGAACTTGACCGGTTTGATGATGGCACGCAAATAGATATTAAGGTACTGCGCGAGGCAGGCCTTGTTAAAGGGCGTGTTGATGGTGTTAAAATTCTTGGTAATGGTGAAACAACAAAGAAATTTTTTCTGAAAAACATTCTTGTTTCAGGAACAGCTAAGGAAAAAATTGAATCTGCCGGCGGCACTGTGGAATAATGACTGACAAACTTGTCCTGAGGAAATAATAATGATTGAGAACAGCTACCAGAATTTATTTAAAATTCCTGAGCTGAAAAGAAAGATTTTTGTTACTCTTGCTTTGCTGTTTGTATACCGTGTGGGCATACATGTGCCGACTCCGGGCGTCAATGGCTCAGCACTCGCATCTTTTTTTGCTGCAGCACAGGGAACCTTGTTTTCCATGTTCAATATGTTCTCAGGGGGCGCTCTGGAACGTCTTTCCATTTTTGCTCTGGGAATAATGCCCTATATCAGTGCTTCAATTATCCTGGAACTGATGGTAGTTGTAGTTCCCCATCTGGATCAGCTTAAAAAAGAAGGAGATGCAGGCCGTAAGAAGATAACTCAATATACCAGATATGGTACAGTTCTTCTGAGCATTATTCAGGGACTTGGCATCAGTGTAGGCCTTGAATCCATGACATCACCCGCCGGTATACCCATAGTGCCTTATCCGGGCTGGGGGTTCAGGCTGGTCACCATTATCACATTGACAGCAGGTACTTCATTTATCATGTGGCTTGGAGAACAGATCACGGAAAGGGGAATCGGCAATGGAATTTCATTAATTATTTTTGCAGGTATTGTGGCAAGAATGCCTTCTGCAATGGGTAATACCATACGCCTCATGACAAGCGGTGAAATGGGTGTATTTGCCATTATAATTCTTCTTATCCTGATGGTTGCTGTTGTGGCGGCAATTGTATATATGGAACAGGCACAGCGAAGAATACCAGTACATTATGCCAAACGTGTTGTGGGACGTAAAATGTATGGAGGGCAGACCTCCCATCTTCCGTTGAAGATCAATACTTCCGGCGTTATCCCGCCTATTTTCGCATCTTCCATCATCATGTTCCCCACTACTTTGGCCCAGTTCATCAATCTGCCGATTATGAAAACCGTTTCTGCCATGTTCAGCCCCGGAACAATATGGTATTACCTCCTTTATGTGGGGTTTATTGTATTTTTCTGTTTCTTTTACACAGCCATTCAGTTCAACCCTGATGATGTTGCAGATAACATGAAAAAGAACGGAGGATATATTCCCGGAATAAGACCTGGAAAACGGACTGCTGAATATATTGACCGGGTGCTTACGCGCATAACGCTGGGGGGTGCTGTTTATGTTTCAGCTGTATGTGTTCTCCCGACTTTTTTAATGAGTAAATTCAATATTCCGTTTTATTTTGGAGGCACTGCTCTTTTGATTGTTGTGGGTGTTTCAATAGATACCATTGCCCAGATAGAATCTCATCTTATTACAAGTAATTATGAGGGATTTATGGGCAGAACAGGCGGCCGTAAGGTCAAAGGCAGATGATATTCATATTAAAACGGTTTAAACAACAAGGAGACTGATAAAATTATGGCAAAAGAAGAACCCATCAAAGTTGACGGGAAAGTGCTTGAAACCCTGCCCAATGCCATGTTCAGAGTTGAGCTTGAAAACAAGCATGTGCTGCTTGCGCATATTTCAGGCAAAATGAGAATGCATTTTATTAAGATCTTGCCAGGAGACAGGGTGACAGTGGAAATTTCACCCTATGATTTAAGCCGGGGAAGAATAACATATCGCTATAAATGATTATTAAATTCAATTTAATAAAAAAATATTAGGTTAGGAGCAAATGGATGAAAGTTAGAGCATCTGTAAAAAAAATCTGTAGAAATTGTAAAGTCATCAAAAGACGTGGTGTCATAAGAGTCATCTGTATTAACAAACGCCATAAACAAAGACAGGGATAGGGAGAAGAAATTTGGCACGTATCGCAGGAGTAGATTTACCAAGAGACAAGCATGCATGGATCGCTTTGACCTATATCTACGGAATAGGGCGCAGCAGATCAAAAAAAATTCTTGAAAAAACCGGGATTGATCCGACCACTAAGGCAAGCGACCTGACAGAAGAGCAGGTCAACAATATCAGGAAAGTCATTGATGCCGATTACAAGGTTGAAGGTGAACTGAGAACTGAAGTATCCATGAACATAAAAAGGCTTATGGATCTGGGATGCTACAGGGGACTGCGTCACAGAAAAGGCCTTCCATGTCATGGACAGCGCACCAGTACAAATGCCAGAACCAGAAAAGGTCCTAAAAGGACAGCAGTTAAAAAGAAAAAATAGGATAATCTAAAAAGGTACTATTAATTATGGCAAAAAAGTCTAAGAAAACTGTATCCAAAAAACGGGTGAGAAAGAATATTTCTACCGGCATAGTGCACATTCAATCCACCTTTAACAATACAATAGTCACAATCGCCGATGAGAACGGTAACACAATTTCCTGGTCAAGCGCAGGGATGCAGGGGTTTAAAGGCTCAAGAAAGAGTACTCCTTTTGCTGCAAAACTGGTTGCTGAAGACGCAGGGGCCAAAGCAATGGAACATGGGATGAAAACCGTGGGTGTCTATGTCAAAGGGCCGGGGCCCGGAAGGGAATCTGCTTTAAGGGCATTGCATGCTCTTGGATTCACAATCACAATGATTAAGGATGTTACTCCCATTCCCCATAATGGATGCCGTCCCCCGAAAAGAAGAAGAGTATAAGGACTCGTTTTGATAAAGGAGAAATACATTGTCACGTTATAGAGGTTCTGTTTGCCGGCAATGCAGACGCGAAAATATGAAACTTTTTCTGAAAGGCGACAGATGCTTTTCAGATAAATGCAGTTTTGATAGAAGAGGCTATCCTCCGGGACAGCATGGCCAGAGAAGAAGTAAATTATCAGATTATGGAATCCAGCTTCGTGAAAAGCAAAAGGTCAGAAGATTATATGGAATTTCTGAAAAACAATTCAGGATAACATTTAAGAAAGCTGACCGGAAAAAGGGTATCACTGGTATGAACCTGCTGAGCCTGCTTGAAACACGCCTGGACAATACAGTTTTCAGAATGGGATTTGTAAGCTCCAGAAATCAGGGGCGGCATTTTGTGAAACATAACCATTTTCTGGTAAATGGGAAAAAGGTCAATATCCCGTCCTATCAGGTCAAAAAAGGCGATGTTATTGAAGTGCGTGAAAAAAGCAGAAAAATTCAGGCTATTTCAGATTCCCTTGATGCCATTGTAAGAAGAGGCATTCCACAATGGCTTGAAATTAACAAGGATGAGTTCAAAGGTGAGGTTGTAGGGCTTCCGGTCAGGGAAGATATCACGCTTCCGATCCAGGAACAGCTTATCGTAGAGCTTTATTCAAAATAGGCAGGTCATAATAACATGGTCTGTTCAAATATTTATTCAGGAGATATAAATGTCATCTGAAAAACTTGCATATGTGAACTGGCGAGAGATGATCAAGCCGGAGAAGCTTGACGTTACCACGACTTCAACATATGGTAAATTTGTATGTGAGCCCCTTGAAAGGGGTTTTGGTATCACCATCGGAAACTCTCTGCGACGTATCATCCTTTCATCTATTTACGGTGCCGCCATTGTATCTGTAAAATTTGATGATGCTCTACACGAATACAGTGTTATCTCTGATGTCCGGGAAGATGTTTCCGAAATCATTTTAAATTTAAAGGAACTTAAATTAAAAGTTGATGATATAGAGGAAAAAGAGTTTACCCTTACCCTGAATGCTGAAGGCGAACGTGAAGTGACCGGAGCTGATATTGTAAGCCCGGACGGCAGGGTGGAGATACTTAATCCTGAACAGCATATTGCCACCATTTCGAAAAATGGCGTGTTAAATATGGTGATGACTGTAAAACCGGGAAAGGGGTATGCTCTGGCTTCAGCCAATAAAGATGAGTCAGCACCCATTGGAACCATTCCCATTGACAGCGTATTTTCTCCCATACAAAGGGTTAAGTATGTGGTCGGAACTTCCAGGATCGGGCATAAAACCGATTATGATAAACTGACCCTTGAAGTGTGGACAGATGGTTCTGTAACTCCGGACAATGCAGTTGCCTATGCAGCAAAGATACTCAAGGAGCAGATGAATCCGTTCATTAATTTTGATGAAGAGCTGGAACCTGATCATACTGACGATAAGGCCGAAGAAACAGACAAGGGATTCAATCAGAATATTTACAGATCAGTGGATGAGCTTGAATTGTCTGTCAGAAGTTCAAATTGCCTGAAAAATGCCAGAATTCATACTATTTATCAACTGGTTCAGAAAACAGATAGTGAAATGCTCAAAACCAAAAATTTTGGCCGTAAATCCCTTAATGAGATAAAGGAAGTCCTGGCTTCCATGGATCTTTCACTGGGTATGGATCTTGAGGGAATTGATCCGCCAGAAGACGAGAATAATCAGGAAGGAGAATAATATTCCATGAAACACAGAAAATCAGTATTAAAACTAAACAGAACTTCAAGCCATAGAAAGGCTATGTTCAGAAACATGGTAACTTCTCTGTTCAAGCATGATAAAATCAGAACCACTGAGGCCAAGGCCAAAGCATTGCGGTCAATAGCCGATAAAATGGTCACTCTTGCCAAAAGAGGGGATCTGCATGCAAGGCGCCAGGCCCTTGCAGTTATCCGGGAAAAAAATATTGTCCATGCCCTTTTTGAGGAAGCATCAGAGAAATTCGGCTCCCGCCAGGGAGGGTATACCAGGATTACAAAACTTGGTCCCAGAAAAGGTGATGTCGCACCCATGGTGCAGATTGAATTGATTTACGACTGATATTTAAGCTTTATTGCAGGGAAAAATAAGATCCCTGTCAGAAGATATGGATTGTATGTATCATCTGACAGGGATTTTTTTATGTGTATTTGCAAAACTGTTGTGATTCTGCACACAGCTTCAGCGCTTCCGGTTCTGTTTTTCTTTGTACAGCCTTTTGTCGGCAGCTTTCAGCAGTATCTGTGCTGAATCCATGCCAGGTTCAAATACAGAAGCAAGCCCGTGGCTGAGTTTGACATAAAATTGCCTGCCCTCGGCGGTCAGAGGTTTGTTCAGTAATTTGTTTTTAACGCGGGTAATATAATTTTCAGCCTGTTTTTTGCCGGTGGAAGGAAGTATGACAACAAATTCATCACCTGCAAATCTTGCCACAATATCAGAATCCCTTTTCAGGGAAGTAAGGCAGTCCGCAGTATGGCACAATGCTGCATCGCCGTTGTCATGGCCGAAATTATCGTTTATTGATTTAAAATCATCTAGATCAAGAAACAGAACAGTCAAATCAATATGGTAACGTTTTGACCGCATAAACTCCCTTGCAAGGATTCTTTCCATGACTCCCCTGTTTAACAGGCCTGTCAAAGGATCGTGAAATGCCAGAAATTTTAATTGTTCATGGGCAGTTACATTGGAAAGGCATAAAGAGACCTTAAGGGCAAGCTGTTCCAGCAGCGAAGTGTCGATTCCGGGCCTGAACCTGTTGATATTCTGGTCAGCCTGGTTAAAGCTCCCGACAATTTCACCGTCCAGGGTTATGGGTGCAATGGCAATGGAGCCGATTTTATAATCAGATGCTTCTGGAAGAAGAAAATCAAATTGTTCAAGATTTTTATTCGCAAGCAGGGGTTTAAGGCGATTTCTGGTAATTGCTGAAAATTTTGATTTATCAACAAATGCGGTTGAAGCTTTGAGAAGAGCAGAGTTTTTGATATTATGAAGATATTTTGTTATACGGCTTTCCTCTATCACGCAGATCCACGTATGGGGGATGGCGAATTTTGAACTTATTTCCGTAAGAAGTTTTTCAATGAAATCCTGAAAATTCAAAATAGTGAGCAGGCTTATTTCAATTTCGTGAAATTTTCTGGCAACAATTTCATTGTTTTTCAGGCGTTCAAAAACTGATTGCGGTATTGTCATAATATTCTTTTTTAAGTGTCAAATCAGATAAAATCAATATGGAACATTCACTGAACCGAGCCTGATATATTGAATAGAAGATAACCATTATTGAATTGCGGGCCTCCAATGGTAATACTGATGTTATTCATCAATAATACACTGGTTTTAAAAACAGGCCGGTAAATTTTGCGGATGA
>CAYUOB010000129.1:0-7284 GCA_964446145.1 uncultured Desulfobacula sp. | reverse complement strand
TTTCAATGAAGAACCTGCCTTTATCCTTGAGTCTGCAGAAAATTCAGATACTGAAGAAGACATTATTTTTACCCAATCTGACATAAAAAGCCTGATTTTGAGCAAAGCAGCTGTTTATGCAGGATTCAGCATTCTTCTTGACCAGGTGGGACTTGATTTTTCTTCAATTGACAAAATGATAATAACAGGTGGGTTCGGACAATTCCTGGATATTGAAAAAGCCGTAACAATAGGGCTTTTACCTGATATTGAAAGGGAAAAATTCAAATACATGGGCAATAGTTCCATTGCAGGTGCATATATGGCCCTGCTTTCCAATACCCACCGACAGGAAGCCATTGCAATATCCAATGCCATGACCTATCTTGATTTTTCAAGCAACCCGGGATTCATGGAAGAATTCACAAGAGCCCAGTTTCTGCCCCATACTGATATGAGCCTGTTTCCAAGTGTAAAAATCAATGCATGACCGGTATTGACACAATAAAAAGGCGGCTCCTGTTATGGGGCCGCCTTTTTATTGCGATTCCTGATTATAAATTATAATTTTTCAATAACTTTTCTGAGAGCTGCAAGATCCTGATCATCCGGATGGCCCACAGCCATATCAGCATCATCTATCCATACAGGAGGTTCCGGCTTCTGCCTGACTTTTTCAAGCACCTTTGGGTTGACTTCACCCTGGCATGTGAAAGCGCCTTTGAGCTGTGCGCCGTCTGTCAGATTTACAGCATGGTTTACGGCATTCTTAACATGGTCAGAATCGGCAGAAGCTCCGTGGGTTGCGAACAGAAATACATTATCATCTCTCCCAAGTTTACCAAGGAATTTGCTGGACTCGGGATCAGGCTTGCCTGCCATAAGCCAGAATCCGACTGCCACCATATCGTATCCCTGGGTTGAAGGAGCGTCCTTGACTGCAAACATGTCCTTTTCCCCATCCAGGGCATCATAAACGACCTCAGCAAGTTTTTTTGTGTTTCCTGTCTGACTGGAATAAACAATCAAAGTTTTCATGAAGTTTTCCTCCTCATTATTTTTATATTTTTTTTGCAATCTGATTTGCAGCGGTCAGCAATGGGTCCCAGACCGGGCCAAAAGGCGGGGCATATGCAAGGTCAGTCTGGGAGAAATCATCAATTGTCATTTTTGTGTGCAAGGCAACTGCAACTGCATTTATCCTGTGTGCAACACCCTGCCTGCCGACCATCTGGCAGCCCAGAAGGCGGCCAGATTTCCTGTCTGCAGTCATATTGATGAAAATCGGAGTTGATCCAGGCTGTCCATGGGCAATTGATCTTGTTTTAACCATATTCTGGACAGGATCAAACCCTGCGGCCAGTGCTTGTTCCACATTAAGCCCTGAATTTGCAACTTCAAGTGAAAATACCTTGAACACGCTTGTTCCTGCCACGCCTTTAAGGGCGGTTGGAATGCCGCATACATTATCCGCCACAGCCCATCCTGCCCTGTTTGCCCTTAAAGCCAGCGGAATCCAGCATTTCTGATCAGTAACCACATGATATGCATCGGCACAGTCTCCTGCCGCAAAAATATTTTCATCAGAAGTCAGAAGGTGCCTGTCCACGGAAACTGATTTTGAAATTCCAAGTTCAAGACCGGCATTGCCTGCAATTTCACTGCACGGCCTGACTCCTGCTGCGACAAGAACAAGGTCAGCTTCAAGGGTCAGGTTTTCTGCAATGACCCGGACACCTGAGCCTGAAGGCTCGATTTTTTCAACCGGACATCCAGGATGGACATCAACACCCATGTCAGTCAGCTCCCGGTAAATTACATCGGAAAGATCATCTGCAAGCCATGGCATGAATACCGGGCCTGGTTTGATCATTGAAACTTTTACGCCTCTTTTTTCAAAGGCTTCACACATTTCAAGGGCAATGTACCCCATTCCTATGATAACAGCCTTTTTTACCCTGTTTTCAAGAATATAGGATTTTATCATCCTGCCATGTTCAAGGCTTTTCAATGTCATGACCTGTGGCAGATCAAACCCGGGCAGATCGGGTATAACAGGGGAAGCCCCTGTTGCAATCAAAAGCCTGTCATAATCAAATTCAAAGGTTTTTCCATCCATTGCAGTACCGGTTACTTTTTTTGCTGCACGGTCAATTGTCTCAGCCCTGTGCCCTGTCAGAAGATTAATCTTGTTTTTTTCTATGAAAACACTGGGCTTTCTTACCACAAGCATATCCATATCCCGTTCTGGAGCAGCAATATTATAGGGCATGCCGCACGCACTGTAAGAGACATCAAAACTTTGTTCCAGAACTATAACATCCATATCAGGATTTCTTCTCTTGGCACGGCTTGCAGCACTCATTCCGGCAGCATCGCCTCCGATAATCACAAATTTCATGGAATCTCCTCAATCGTTTACTGATGTTCAAATTTTCAACTGCATCAATGCATCGTATAAAAGTTTTTTGAACCTGTCCAGAGTTATGGGATAAGCCTGCATGGGAATCCCCATCCAGTCGCAGTATTCAAGAAATTCTTCAGGTTTTTCAGCCATATATTGATCAAGAAATCCTATGGCATCAAGAACAATGGCTCCGCCGGTATGTCTGGGAAAATTTTCATTGGCAACACCCTTATCCCACCCTTTGAATACCTGAGCGCGGAATTTGACCCACCCGGGAGTCATGAACCAGACAGGTTCTCCGCCTGCGATTTCGTCTGCGATATTTTTCATTTCATCATCACTTGCCAGCATGCCCATGCAGTGACTGGCATCTGTCCTGACCACATTATCGCCTGACAATGCAATAATATCATTCATCAGCCTGGTCGGTTCGTCAGGGTTAACATAACAGAATTTACCCCCGTACACAACGATTACACCTGTGGCAACTGCTCTGGCTTTTTCCACAGTCTGAATCAGTTTTGTTTCAAGTTCATTGATATTCTGGTGCAATCCCGGGGTGGTGAAAAATATGTGTGAGGTGTCAAGAAAGCCTGTGGTTTTAAGATAATTGATTTCAGGACTTAAAGTGCCGCAGGATACAATAGCCGTATCTGAAAATGATTGATTTGCCACAATTGACCTCCCTGGCAGGTAAGTGAATTTTCAGTGCAGGCCTTTGCCCTGCCGCGGCCTGCACTCTTGTGCTTCATTGTGTTAATTTGCAAGTGTATCTGCTTTTGCATCCTTTTCCAGATGTTCATCCCATTTTTCTCCCCAGAGGTCAGGGACAGTTTCCTCCACAGGAATAATGGATTCCCAGCTTATGCCGATTTCAGTAAAAATATTTTTCAGGTCTTCCTCGCTGGGAGCCAGCCAGATGCAGAATCTGATACCTTTTTCGTCATTGTAATAGGTTCGTATCCAGGTGGCTGTTTCAACCTGGGCAAGTTTTCTCCAGTTTGCTTGAATTTCTTCACAATTGATTCCGGGGTTGTTGTGAACCATCATAAATTTGCTCATTTTACTCATGGCTATTCTCCTTCATTTAAAGGTTGTTCATGGCAGACAGGCAAATGCGCATTGGATGTCCTGGATGAAAACATAAAGATCAAGTTTAATGCCAGTACATAAATATTTTTTAAATTAATTTGTAAGATATTGATAATAAAATATTATTTTGATCATGATTATTAATCCTTGACATAAGTTCGGAGCGTTACTTATAGTGTTACAATGAAAAAGTAGCGCCACCAGTAGCGCCTAGATTATGCCAAAGGAGCTTCCATGAAATCAATTGAATTTGAAATGCAGCATAATGAATTTGTGAAATTATTGCTGGAATCAATGGGAGATGGGGTTTTTGTACTGGATCCCGATGGATTCATCATTGCCTGGAACCCTGCCATGGAGAAAATTACAGGGTATTGTTTTGATGAAATTAAAAATAAGCCGTGCCGGATTTTAAATTTCACCCAATGTTTTGATCGTGAATGCCCGGCTGGAATCAATGACTGCGGTATCCTGGAATCAGGCAGCATTTTTCCCACTGAATGCCTTTTAACTCACAGAAAAGGCCATCTTTTGTCTGTGTCGAAAAATGCAAGGGTGATAAAAGACAAACAGGGTAAGGTGATCGGCATTGTTGAAGTGGTCACGGACCTGACAGAACTGAAAAACACCAGACTGAAAATGGAAGAGGCAACCCGCCGCCTGGGAGAATTGAACCGTCTTGGCGGCATCATTGCAAAAAGTCAGGTAATGCAGAATGTATTCACCTTTATCAAGGCATCAGCAGCAACTGATGCCACTATTCTGATACAGGGCGAAAGCGGTACAGGCAAGGAACTGGTTGCAGGGGCAATTCATTCCATAGGGGAACGAAGGAACAAACCCTTTGTCACAATAAATTGCAGTGCCCTTTCCGAACCCCTGCTTGAAAGCGAACTGTTCGGCCATGTCAAAGGGGCATTCACAGGAGCCGGTTACACACGGATCGGCAGATTTGAACAGGCAGACAAAGGCACAATATTCCTGGACGAAATAGGGGAAATTTCGCCATATATCCAGATCAAACTTCTCAGAGTGCTTCAGCAAAAAGAAATAGAACGGGTGGGAGATTCGCAGAAGCGCAAGGTTGATATCCGTATTATTACAGCAACCAACAAGGATCTCAAGGCTCTGGTTGACCAGGGCAGATTCAGGGAAGACCTTTATTACAGACTTAAGGTGTTTCCCATTTATCTTCCGCCACTGAGAAACAGAAAAGAGGATATCCCGCTTCTGGCAAATCATTTCATGAAGCTGAATAATGAAAAAGCAGCCCGGAAAGTCAAAGGGATTTCAATCATTGCCATGAAAGCCATGATGGATTATTCATGGCCTGGCAATATACGTGAGCTGTCCAATGCCATTGAGCATGCCTTTGTTCTGTGTCAGGGCAGACAGATTGAAATTTCAGATTTACCCCTTGAAATCAGAGAGCCTGAAAAAGCCGCAGGCTTTCATGTACATCACAATAATGGAAGACCGCCCAATCTTCAGCTTACACGGGAAAGCCTCATTGACCTTTTAAATTCCCTTGGCTGGAACAAGGCAGCTGTTGCCCGGCACCTTGGAGTCAGCAGAGCCTCAATATGGAAATACATGAAAAAATGGTCCATTCCTCTTCAGCCTGACAGTGATATTATCTGAAATATTTAGTCTGAATCACTGTTTAATTCACCATCTGGAATTTTTTCTCCCGGCCTCCAGGTGGAGAATTCACCTGTTTCAATGGTATCTCCCTGGCTTATGTCTTTTTGAGTCCATACAATGCGGGTATTGCAGTCATAAACCCTTTTTCCAAGTTTTTTCTGCCTTTCTGCAAGTGCTTTTTCAGATTCCTGCCTGGTTTCATGTATTGAAATGACCTTTTTCCTGGCCTGGTTTAAATGGTGATCATCATAGATTAATGCGTACATGATTACCCTCCTGATGTTTAAAATTATTATTTTTACTTCAAGATTCCCAAAGCCCGACAATTTTTAAATATTCAAAAATTATGCCTGGTGAAATATATATTCAATTCCCTTGAAATATAAATACAGCCTTGTCTGAATCCGGGCAAAGGAAATCCGGGGCAGCTACTGGCGGTATTAATGCTGCCCCGGATGACGGTGAGGTGGTTAATCAGATTCTGGAGGTAAGTAAATGCCTTTACTTGTATCTGATTGCAAATTTCTTAATGCATTGTTGGTGCCACACCATGATAATATTTTTATTTTCTTTTCTTTTATTGACGATTCCGCATGAAAAAAGGTTTTATGGAATTTATTTTTTTTCAGTATTATTTGGTTCCCATAATCTGAGTAACGTTAATTTGTGTTCAGTAACGCATTAATAACGTTACCGGACACAATGATATTTTTTTTACCTGTCCTGTCATATTTATAAAACTTTTGATTTCATAATAATTCCATGCTGTTGCCTTCTGGGTACACCATGGCTGCAACAGATCTGGCACCAAGTTTGCTACAGCATGGAATTAAATAATCACGGCGCATTCTGCAATATTTTTGGAATGCTTTTAAAACACATATATATAAATGGAGGACAGACAATGACTGATTTAAATTCAATAGAAGTTGCAGATAAGGTTGACGCAAGAGGCAGTGCATGCCCCGGACCCCTTCTTGAGGCCAAAAAAGGTATTGGCAAGGTTCAGGTGGGCCAGACCCTTGAAATCCTCTCAAATGACACTGGCACCAGAACTGATATCCCTGCCTGGGCAGGTAAAGTCGGGCATGAATATCTTGGTTTTCTTGAAGCTGACGGATATGACAGGCATTTTGTAACCAGAAAAAAATAGGCAGGTGATCATGTCACCACAGGCAAAAAAACAAGAAAATAAAATTCTGATCCTGGCCACTGAAAGCTGTGCTTATCCGGGTGCAGATTCTGTAGGCCAGGCTCATTCACCCTATCCTGCCAACACCTATATATTGAGGGTACGGGCTCCGGTCCTTTTTCCGGAATCCTTTTACATTGATTGTTTTAAAAAGGGAATAAGCGGTATCATCATTATGTCATGTGGAGAAGAATGCCCATATGAAGGCGCGTATAAAGCCCTCGCAAAAAGACTGGATGCCGTTTTTACAAAAATGAAGGCTATGGAAATTGATTTGCGGCGTCTTCGCCTTACTGCAATCTGTACTGTCTGCAACCGGGCATTTTTAAAGGAAGTGAATCAAATGGATCAACTGGTAAGGGAACTTGGCCCGCCAGAATTCAAAACTGCAGTCTAGCCTTTTATAATTGACCAGGTTCGCTGTTCTATACTTACGGTAAAGGGCGGTGAACCTGAATAAAACAGATTTTTCAGGAGGATTTAATGGTCTCCACAAATATAAAAAATTTTGACACTCTTGTTGTGGGCGGGGGTATTGCAGGCCTGCAGACAGCGCTCGACCTTGGGGATCAGGGTTACAGGGTCGCTGTAGTGGAAAAAGATGCATCCATCGGAGGGAAAATGATCAGGCTTTCAAAGGTTTTCCCCACACTTGACTGTGCAAGCTGTATTACCACTCCTAAAATGTCTGCTGCGGCACATCATGAAAATATTACCTTATTCACCTATTGCAGCCTTGATTCCCTTGACAGGGAAGGCAGCAGTGTCAAGGCCCAGGTGACTCAAAAACCAAGATATATTGATCCTGACAAATGCATTGGCTGCCGTCAATGTGAATATATATGCCCTGTTCTTGTTCCTGATCCGGAACAAGGAGGTTTCAGCGCAAAAAAAGCGATTTCAATACCCTTTTCCAATGCAATTCCTCAACTTCCTGTAATGGATACTGAACATTGCATGGTCTGCGGGC
>CAYUOB010000128.1:0-7332 GCA_964446145.1 uncultured Desulfobacula sp. | reverse complement strand
GGACAGGGCAATGAAATGCAAGGCAATATATTTTTCATATTTTGCTTTTTTTAAAAACCATTTCCGGGCTGTAAAGGCGTTTGTCATGGTTTCCATTGTGGTGAATGTTTTGGATGCTATCATGAACAATGTGGTTTCAGGATCAAGATGCTTTAAAACCTCCATTATATGGGTGCCGTCTATATTGGAGACAAAATGTACCTTAATTGCCTTGTCTGCATACGGTTTCAAGCATTGGGTTACCATGACCGGCCCAAGATCCGAGCCTCCTATGCCTATGTTGACGACATCAGTGATCTTTTTTGCAGTATATCCCCTCAGCTGCCCTGACAGAAGCCGGGAAGAAAAATCCTTCATTTTTTCAAGAACTTTTCTTATGCCCGGCATTATGTCATGGCCGTCAACAAAAACAGGGGTATCGTCCATATTACGTAAAGCAGTATGAAGAACTGCCCTGTTTTCAGTTTCATTGATCAAATCTCCTGAAAACATTTTCTCAATGGCAGTTTCAAGCCCTGCTTCCCTTGCAAGGCCGGTCAGAAGATCCATTGTCTGTTCAGTGATACGGTTTTTTGAATAATCAACAAGGATATTGTCAAGCCTGACGGAAAATTTATCAAACCTTTCGGGATCGCCTGCAAAAAGCTCCTTCATGTGAACATGTTTGATTTTTTTGTAATGGTTTGCAAGTTTTTCCCATGCCTCAAGTTTTTCAGGGTTTTTCCTGTCAAGCATATCTTTTCTCCCGGCAATTAATTATTTCATGGCCTGTTCCACTGCAACGGCCACTGCGACCGAAGCGCCCACCATCGGATTGTTTCCCATGCCTATGAAACCCATCATGTCAACATGGGCAGGCACAGAAGAAGAGCCTGCAAACTGTGCATCTGAATGCATTCTCCCCATTGTATCAGTCATGCCGTAGGAGGCAGGGCCCGCTGCCATGTTATCAGGGTGCAGAGTCCGGCCCGTGCCTCCGCCTGAAGCCACTGAAAAATATTTCTTTCCTGCTTCCATGCATTCCTTTTTATATGTGCCTGCCACAGGATGCTGAAACCTTGTGGGGTTTGTGGAATTGCCTGTAATGGAAACATCCACTTTTTCAAGATGCAGGATTGCAACACCCTCACGCACATCATCAGCCCCATAACACCTGACCTTTGATCTTTCTCCGTCAGAATAGGCTTTTTCTCTTACAACACTGACTTTTCCTGTTTTATAATCAAAATCTGTAACAACATGTGTAAAACCGTTGACCCTTGAAATTATATGAGCTGCATCCTTGCCAAGCCCGTTAAGAATAACCCTCAGGGGATTTTTTCTGGCCTTGTTGGCTGATCTTGCAAGGCCTATTGCGCCTTCAGCAGCGGCAAAGGATTCATGGCCTGCAAGAAATGCAAAACATTGTGTCTCCTCTTTAAGCAACATTGAAGCAAGGTTCCCGTGGCCTGTTCCGACTTTTCTGTCATCTGCCACAGAACCGGGAATGCAAAAGGCCTGAAGCCCTTCCCCCAGTGTAACGGCAATTTCGCTTGCCTCTTTCTGTCCTTTTTTTATGGCAATGGCAGCCCCCAGTGTATATGCCCAGCAGGCATTTTCAAAGGCAATGGGCTGGGTCTGCAGTACAAGCCCATGAATATCAAGGCCCTTTTGCGCACAAACCTCGCCAGTTTCTTCAATGGATGCCATGCCGTATTTTTCCAGAAGAGGAGAAATCTGGTTGATCCTTCTTTCATAACCCTCAAATAAAGCCATTTTATTCCTCCTTTCTATTCATGTCTGGGATTGATTGTCCTTGCTGCATCTGCAAACCTGCCATAGGTTCCTGTGGCTTTTTCAAGAGCTTCCGAAGGATCCATTCCCTTTGAAATATTATCCATCATTATGCCAAGCTGCACAAATTTGTATCCTATGACTTCATCGTCTGAATCAAGGGCAAGTTCAGTTACATAGCCCTCAGCAACATCAAGATATCTCGGCCCCCTGGCACGGGTTCCATAGGTTGTTCCGATCACGCTTCTAAGGCCTTTGCCCAAATCCTCAAGCCCTGCTCCAATGGGAAGACCGCCCTCTGAAAAAGCTGTCTGGCTGCGTCCATATGCAATCTGAAGGAACAGTTCACGCATGGCAACATTGATGGCATCGCATACAAGATCGCTGTTCAGGGCTTCAAGGATGGTCTTGCCGGGAAGAATTTCAGATGCCATTGCAGCGGAATGGGTCATGCCGGTACACCCTATTGTCTCCACCAGGGCCTCTTCAATTACGCCTTTTTTTATATTAAGGGTAAGCTTGCACCCTCCCTGCTGGGGGGCGCACCATCCTATTCCATGTGTAAGCCCGGAAATATCTGTGATCTGCTTCACCCTGGTCCATTCTCCCTGCTGTGGTATGGGAGCAGGGCCGTTTTTTGCACCTTTGACCACACAGTGCATTGCTTCAACTTCCGGAGTGTAATTCATTGATAATCTCCTTTCATTATATCATATTATGACTGCATTTTACTCAATTGTCCGGCCCACTCAAGTGAACCGTGATATGCTTTTTTGACTTTTGCTGTATCAAGTCCAAGTTGATTTATCAAGGTCTGGCTTTTATCAAACTCAAGTTCTTCCATGAATTGTGCAAGGTTCAGCAAAGGAACATATTCATTATTGCCCTGCCTGCATAATGCAGCCTTAAGCTTGTCAGCAAGGGGCAAAAATTTCACGATTTCGTCCATTGGCTGGTTAAGAAGGGCATCAAGAAGAGAAAACATGCCCAGAAGAAAAAGGCTGTCAGGCTTGAATCCCCAGAAATCATGATCAATACATACCTGCTCCAGGAACCTGCCGCGCTGTGCAGACAAAAACACAAGTTCCGAAGCATGCCTGTTGTTTTCTCCCATATCAGATATAAGGGCAATTCTCAGCCAGTTTTTAAGATTACGCCACCCAAGCATTGTAATTGCATCCCTGATGGACTGAATTTTCTGCCTGAAACCAAAGCTTGCAGAATTAAGATATGAAAGAAGCCTGAAACTTATGCCCACATCTGCCTGAATAATTTCAGCCAGTTTTTCAAAATCAGGGTCTTTTTGTTCAACCGCCTTCATGAGTTCAAATTTTGATATGCCGGCAGAAGATATCTTTTGTACTGATACAAGTTCAGGCTGCTTGAAAAAAGAGCCCTGAAAAAATGAAACTCCGGCTTTGGTGCATATGTCAAAGCAGGCCCTGTCATCCACATGAAAGGCAAGAACCCGGGCCTTGCACATCTGAGCCGATCTGACAACATATTCCATATCAGGAAGGGTGAGGCCTGACACATCAAGATTTATCATGTCGGCAAGTTCAAGAACATCTGGCCATGATTCGCTGGCAGGAATCCAGTCGGCAACGATCAGATAACCATCATCCTTCAGTTGTGTGATTGATTCAACAGCAGACGGAGATATATTTTCAGGGTCAATTATTTTTACGGCAGCCCTGGTGGGCGGCAGGGCATACGGAAGCCTGTCAAGGATATTTCTTCTGGTGAAATTCACCATTATTTTCCTTCCGTGATCCATGATCTGCTGAAGTGCCATATAAGTGCTTGATGCAAGGTCTGAAGCTATGGTATCCGCATCCCCGGCATTGGGTTCAATATTCTGTTCGCCATCAGGCTCCGGCACATGGACAAGCTCATACCCCCAGAGATTTGTCCTGGTATCAAAAACAGGAAGCCTTGCAAAATAAAGGCTGGTCAGATCCTTGTTTTCAGATGAATCGTTCATGTTTCCTCCGGATCAATATTTTTTTACATCAGGGTGCAAGCGATGCTGCGTTCCATATATTGTCAGCATATTCCCTGACAGCTCTGTCGCTTGAAAATTTGCCCATGTTTGCTGTGTTAAGAATGGATTTGCGCGCCCATTCAGAAGAATCCATATACAGGTTCTCAACCTCCGTATGCTTTGCAGCATAATCCGCAAAATCGGCAAGCAGAAAATAATAGTCTCCATGTTCCAGCACAGACCTGACAATGGGCTTGAACAGGCCGGGATCTTCAGGCGAGAAAAAACCTGAATCTATCATATCAATGACATGTTTAAGTTCAGGATTTTCTTCATAAAAGCGCACAGGATTATATCCCTGCGTCCTCATCTGAGCCACTTCATGGGCTTTAAGCCCGAAAATAAAAATATTTTCCTTTCCCACTTCCTCCATTATTTCAACATTTGCACCATCTAAAGTTCCTATTGTCAAGGCTCCGTTCAAGGCGAATTTCATGTTTCCGGTTCCGGAAGCTTCCAGGCCTGCAGTTGAGATTTGTTCTGAAACATCTGCAGCAGGTATGATTTTTTCCGCCTGCGAAATGCAGTAATTGGGCAGAAAAATTACATTCAGCCTGCCGCGGGCAACAGGGTCCTGGTGAATAATATCCGAGACTGAAGTTATAAGTTTAATGATAAGTTTTGCCTGAAAATATGCAGGCGCTGCCTTGCCTGCAAAGAAAAAGCTCCGCCTGACCCTGCATGCTTTTTCATCATTTCGTATCCTGTTGTAAAGAAAAATAATGTGAAAAACATTCAAAAGCTGTCTTTTATATTCATGGATACGCTTTGCATGTATATCAAAAAGAGTATCAGGATTGACTCCCAGACCTGTTTTTCTCAGGGTGTATCTTGCAAGGCGCTTTTTATTGTCAAATTTTACCTTTTTCCACAATTCCTGAAAAGAAGAATCATCAGCAAAGGGCACAAGCTTTTCAAGATTGCCCAGATCTGTTATCCATTCCGGGCCTATGGCCTCTGTAATAAGCCGCGAAAGCCCTGGATTTGACTGGTACAGCCAGCGCCTCGGTGTAATTCCATTGGTCACGTTTTTGATTTTACCCGGATATATCCTGGCAAAATCCCTGAAAAGTCCGTTCTTTAAAATGGAAGAATGCAGGGCAGCCACTCCGTTTACAGAATGGCTGCCGATAATTGCAAGATGCGCCATCCTGATCATCTGAACCTGACCCTCCTGAATAATTGAAAGTTTTGCAGGAAGAGAAGGGTCTTCAGGATAATCATGCTTCAAAGAATCAAGAAAACGGCGGTTAATCTCATAAATTATATCAAGATGCCTTGGAAGAAGCCGGCTGAACAGTGAAACCGGCCATGTTTCAAGGGCTTCAGGCAATACAGTATGATTTGTGTAAGCAAAGGTCTTACAGCATACCGACCATGCATCATCCCAGGCAAGCCCGTGTTCATCCATAAGCAGGCGCATGAGCTCTGCAACTGCAATGCTGGGATGGGTATCATTCAACTGGATGGCTGCCCAGTCAGGAAGCCCTGAAAAAGACTGATGATATGCCAGGTACTGCCTGAGAATATCCTGGAGTGTGGCAGAAACAAAGAAAAACTGCTGTTTAAGGCGCAGTTCCCTGCCCTGTTCCACCTCATCACTTGGATAAAGCACCCTGGAAATGGTTTCGCTCAATACCTTGTCTTCCACAGCTCCTATATAGTCTCCGCGGTTGAAGAATTCCAGATCAAATCCCCTGCTGGATTTTGCAATCCAAAGGCGCATATTGGTGACAAACCCGTCATTGATACCCGGAACCATGATATCGCATACCATTGCCATGACATCCCTTGTATCCACCCAGCGATACCGTTTTTTACCCAAAATATCTGTATAAGGTTCAGACCTGCCGTAAAACCTGATTCTGTAAATATTTTCATGCCGGATTATTTCAAAGGGGTTTCCGCGGCGCATCCAGTTATCGCTCCGCTCCTGCTGATATCCGTTTTTCAATACCTGGTGAAAAATCCCATAATCATATCTTATACCGTAACCTACCCCGGGAAGCCTGAGCCTTGCAATGGAATCCATATAGCACGATGCAAGCCTGCCAAGGCCGCCGTTTCCAAGACCTGCATCCCATTCCTCTTCCTCAATGTCATCAAGATCATATCCGAAATCAGCCACTGCTTTGCGTGCAAGATCCTCCATGCCAAGGGAAATCAGATAATTTTTTAAAAATCGCCCCGGCAGAAATTCAAGGGAAAGATAAAAAATTCGTTTGGCCATTGAATTCTCATAAAGCTGCCTTGTTTCAAGCCATTGCCTGATCAATCTGTCCTTTATACTGTATGCAAGGCCCATGAAGCATGAATACCTGTTCATATCCGCAGGATCCCTGCCCAGGTTGAACCTGATATGACCGCATATATCTGCTTTAAGGGCGGCAATTTCGTCCATGAGCCTTGTTTTAGCGGAATGCTGATGATTGTCCATGGTCAATCCTCCGTCAGGTTTCCCCTCAAAACGCCGGGATTGTTATTTTTGATGATCTTTCATGAAATGAAATTTTATATATGAATTATTAGCGCCTGGATTTGTATTTGTAAACATTAAATATAAATTGTATATAGACATTATGATGAATAAAAAAATATTTAAGGAAAACACTATGTGCGAATCCAATGTATATCTGAAAAAAAACAATAGTGAAGAACTTATAATGGAAAATGTTGCAGTGATCACTCCGGTGGACCAGGATACTTTTCTTTTAAAGGGACTTCTCGGGGAAAGCATGGAAGTCAAGGCTGTGATCGAAGACATAAATCTCATGGGGCATAAAATTATTCTAAGACCTGTCCTATGACCTGTTTTTCAGATTATCTGAATTCCGTGGCCAGGATCAACAGCCTTGCACCGTCTATGTCAGTATCAGACATTGTATGGTTCTTCCATTGCGGCATGGTTTTTTCAAGCCCACATAAATGGTGGGCAGATTTCAGAACAAGAAGAACTGCCCACGAAGGCATTGATATAACATGGTATGCAGTGAATAATGGTCAGATCAGACAATTTGACGAAAATATCATGATTCCTGCAATGAACAACGGCAGAGTTGTCAATGTCTGTGACAATTTTCTGGGTAAAACCATTATTGTGGATCAGACATATTCAGAATTGACAGAAACCCGGCTTGTTTTTGCATATGCCCACGTTGTTCCCGAAAAAGGAATTGGAAAAGGAAGTTTCCTGCAAAAAAATCAGGTGATTGCAAAAATATGCAACACGCGCAGAAACCCCCTCCTGGTTCCTCATCTGCATTTTTCATGCATTGAAGTTGAAAGGCATGTACCATTCAACCGCCTTGACTGGGATCTTTTTACCTCTCCGGCAAAAGTCAATCTGATCAACCCTGTTTTTCTCTGATTTATTCCCGGTACACTGCTGTTTCTGCCCGGGCCCTGCAATCATGTTCCTGATCATCTGCCGGGGATTTGGCGGATATTGTAAAGAAGAATTGAAAAAAAAAAGTATTTGATCTATGATCACCAGAACTTAAACGGGTTAGTGTATA
>CAYUOB010000127.1:0-7496 GCA_964446145.1 uncultured Desulfobacula sp. | reverse complement strand
ATCATGAGGGCATGAAAGCGGCTGAATCTGTAAGTGCAAGGCTTTACAGCCTTTTTTCTCCTGAGATGAACCTGAATGACCTCAGTTTTTTTTTCAAAACTCTGCTTAAATTTGATGAAAGAGGGGCATGTTTTGCCTTTAAAGCCCTTGAACGGGGCCATGTTTCTGAAGCTCTCATGGAAAAAATTGCATTGTCGGTTTCAGAGCCTGAAAGATTATGGTTTGTGCAAGTTTATACCAGGATGACCCCGGCGCTGAGGCTCAGATTCGGGCCCAGTTTCAGGCGGATTCTTCTTTCCGTTAAAAGCCGGGAACATGTAGTTGAATTTTATGCCCGGCTTTTTGACAGACAGAGGGATGCAGATCCCTTTTTCAGAAATATAAATCCCCACCTGAGAAATCCCGATCTGATCATTGAAAATGAACTGAACAGCATGTCTCCTGAAATCGTTATAAAAGGGCTCAAAGCCCTTGCCATGATACAGGGGCAGATTGCGCCGGATATTCTGATCAATATTCTTGAGAGTCAAAAGGTGAAAAAACTGCGCCTGGCTGTCTGTGAAATTGTTGAAAATTCAACAATGGGAACCTATTGCTCCGTGTTTGATTCCCTTTTCAGCCTGCTTGGCAGGTGTGAGCCCGAAGAGGGCTTTCATGTGTTCAGGGCCATGGTTGTCACAGGTGCCAGACCATTGTATCTTTTACTTGAAACAATTAATCATGATTTTCCGGATCTTGTTCCCCGTATCAGGGAAGAACTGTCTGAATTGTCAAAAATTTCCTTTTTCTTTATTCAGGATATTGCCCTTAACAGGGAAAAATATCGCGGCCGGAATTTTGAGATCAACCTTGCCTGTATCCTTGGAATGATGAAAAAAAGACCGGAACGGGTTGTAAGGATTTTAAAAAAATATGACAACCATCCCGATGACCGCATCAGAATCAATGTGATCCAGTTCATTGAGAATGCAGGGCAGATACTTGCAAAGGAAAAACAGGACATGGAAACCGGGTTTGATTCTGTTATCAAAACAATAAAAAAACAATGCTCAAAATCAGGCGGAGGATTGAAAAAACTCTTCCAAAGCCCGGTCTCCAAAAAGATTCAAATGCTTGGCTCAAAACCTGAGCATCCGGTGGATTTTCAGGCAAAGCCCGTCAGGAATGCAGATTTTTCAAACATGAATTTTACAGGGCCTGCTGCATTTTTCAACAATTGTGTGATCAATAACTGCAATTTCCAGGCAGCCGGCCTTTCAAACACATATTTCAAGGCAGCATTATTCTATAATGTTGATATGCAGGATGCAAATTTTGATCATGCAAATTTTGATCATGCTGTTTTCATTAATGTCAATGCTCAAAGGGCTGTTTTCTCAAATTGCAGTTTTCAGAAAATCCGTATGTTCAATTGTAATTTCAATCATGCAGACTTAAGCCATGCATCATTTACCTGCTCTGAGATTTCAAGGTGCTCATTTAACGGTACACAGCTTTGTTATTGTTCATTTGCATATGCAAATATATCCGGGGTTTCCTTTACAGGCTCTAAGGTCGGCATGACGGATTTTTCAGGAATAAAGGCAAGATTCTGTCGGTTTCCGGCCAGGGGGCCTGAAAATTTCGGATATGAGAACATTGATTATAATTTCAGAAAATTTCAGATCAGGTTTGATGATATGCCGGAAATTGACAAAACCATTGCAGAAGACATAAACCTGCTGATTTTTTCCGAGTTCATTCATTATGGTGAAAATAAATTCTTGAAACAGAACAGGCTTTCCCTTTTGACAGCATTTGATATTTTCAAACAGGCTCAGGCAGACCTTTTTCTGATAATTCCTTTTCTGATCCATGAAAATTTTGACTTTCCAGGGCTTGGGACGGTTCATGGCCAGACTCCAAGGGGTATTCATGGATATGTGCCTGACAGGGAAACCCTCAGTGCTGTCAGGCGGTATGTGGACAGGAATGAGCCGGTTGCGCGTCCATGCACTTCCTGTGCTGTTGACGGGCTGTTCACCATTGGAAGCATAGGCTCCATTGCCCAGACACGGGAGTCTGATATTGATTACTGGGTATGTATAAATGAAAAATATTTTTCAGCACAGGAACTTAAGCTGCTGAGGGATAAGCTTGCAATGCTGGAAACAATGGCTGCCGGCAGGTTCGGTACAAAGGTGACCTTTTTCATCGTGGATATTGCCAAGGCCAGGGAAAATGATTTTGGAGAATCAAGCATTGAAAGCTCAGGGTCTGCCCAGACCAGGCTGCTGAAGGAGGAATTTTACAGGACAATGATTCATATTGCCGGTAAAATACCGCTGTGGGCGGTTCTTCCCACATCAATAAGCCTTCATTATTATAATTTCATACTTGAAAAGGTGACTGATGCTCCAGGGCTTGCGCGTTATATTGACCTTGGCGATATCCATGCCATTTCCACAAGCGAATATTTCGGGGCATCCATCTGGCAGATGGTGAAATGGCTGAAAAGCCCGTTTAAATCCGTAATCAAGATGGCTTTGCTTGAAAAATACATAAGAGAATACGGGAAAACAGCTCTTTTATGCAATAAATACAAGGATGAATGGATGAATTCAGGGCTTAACCTCAAGCTTGCCAGAAATGATTCCTATTATATTCTGCTGGATAATCTGATTGAATTTTTCGGGTCAGTGCAGGACAGGCACTCAATTAATCTGCTGCTTACCTGTTTTTTTCTCAAACTTGGTATTTCTGATGATTCTCAGATTGATAATACTGTTTTCGGGCTCAGGAAAATTCTGCTTGAAAAATGCATGGAAAAATGGGGATGGTCCAAGGCTGATGTCTTTAAAATAGGCAGTTTCAGAACCTGGCAGTACAGCCGTATTGCAAAACTTTCACATGCCATAGAAAAATATATGATTAAAAAATACAATATTGTCAACAAAGCCTATAACGGAATATCACACGGCCATTCCCAAATAAGCCGGGAAGACAGAATAGTGCTTGAACGCAAGGTTTTTATAGAGTTCTCCAGGCAAAAGGACAAGGTTGAGAAAATTCTTCTGGTCTCAAGAAGCGACCGTCATTTCCAGGGCCTTCACCTGAGATATCTTAAAAAAGTCAAAGGCGCAGGCACGTGGCAGCTTTTCAATCATAATACAAAGGGCGGCATTCACAGTGAAGAAAACCTTGTCAGGGCCAGAACCATTGAAGAAATAGGCGCATGGCTGATCAACAACAGCCTGTATAATGAAAATACAATCATTAATCTTGTGCCCAATCCAACTTATGTTACCTTTGATGACATCAGGAAGCTGTTCAGGGCCATGCATGAATTTTTCAGCCCTGTGCTCAATAATCCTGCCGGATTTGATGCCCTCCTTGTGAAACCTGTCATGACCTGTCTTTTTATTTCCATTAATTTCTATGCCCCGAAACAGCAGCGCAAGGTAAGTGAATACACAGCTGTCTATCTGAACTCATGGGGAGAAATGTTCTGTAAATCAAAGTACTTCGGCAGAAAATTTCTTTCTGTGGAAGAAACGAAAAAAAATGTCATGGCAACAACCGGCATAAAAAAGATGCCTCTTAACACAGTTTTTTATTTTTCAAAGGGTGTTGCCAGGTAATTTGTCTGGCCCTGACCGTGATCAGGTGGTTTGTTTAAAGCTGATTACCCTGTTGACAATTTCTTCAGGGTCGTCAAGCATAGTAAAAAGATCCAGGTCTTTTTCAGATATCATTTTTTCCTTTAAGAATTTGTCCCTTATCCATGCGAACAGTCCATGCCAGTAGTCCCTGCCTGCAAGAATGATGGGAACCCTGCGGATACGCTGTGTCTGAACCAGAGTTATGGTTTCAAACAGTTCATCAAGGGTTCCAAAACCTCCGGGCATGATGATATATGCCTGCCCGTATTTTAAAAACATGACCTTTCTTACAAAAAAATATTTGAATTCAATCTGGGTTGTTGCATATGGATTTGGTTTTTGTTCAAAGGGCAGGGTGATATTCAGCCCGACTGATTCCGCATTGCCGAGGGCTGCGCCCTTGTTTGCAGCCTCCATGATTCCGCCGCCGCCTCCTGTGATTACTGCATACCCGTTTTTTGCAAACAATTCTGCAAGTTCAAGGGCTTTTTGATAATATGGATGATCAGGCTTCATTCTTGCAGATCCGAAAATCGTTACAGCAGGCCCAAGTTTATGAAGGGTATCAATTCCTTCCACAAATTCGCCCATGATCTTGAACAGTCGCCATGATTCGCCGGATTTAAAATCATTGATGGGGTAGTTTCCATTGGTGTAGTTTTTTTCCATTGCAGCTTTGTCCTTTCATAATATTGTAAAAACCGTTGTTCTCAGGTTCTGGTCAATTTTTTCAGAATATGGTAATAATATAAAAGAAAACCTTTAATTACAAGCATTCGTCCTGCATTGACATTTCAGGGTGAAAGGTATAAAAAAAGAAAATTTTTTTCAAAGAAAGTTTGAAAGTGACAGCGACAGGACATATTGCCCGTACAACATCAGTGAAAAATGAACTTGGCATGCATGCAAGGCCTGCGTCAAAAATTGCCGCAATTGCGCAGCAGGCCGGCTCTCAGGTATTGTTGTGCGTAAATTCACACAAGGTGGACGCTGCAAGTATTCTTGACATACTTTCCCTGGGAGCGGCAAAGGGAACCAGAATAAAAATCGAGATTGAAGATAAAAAAGACATAAAAGTTCTTGAACAACTGATCGTTTTTTTTGAAAACGGTTTTGGAGAAGATTAAGAAAAATGAACACTTCAGCATCCGCACAGAAAATACTCAGGGGAATAGGCGGATCACCCGGCATATGCATTGGCAAAGCTTATCTTGTGGATAAGGAAGGCGTCAATATAATCAAGCAATATCCAATTACAGAAGAGCTTGTCCCGCGGGAAATTGCCAGATTCAAACAGGCAGTGTGCAAGGCTAAGAATGATCATGCAAAAATTATAGAAACTCTTGACGAGGATCTTGGTGAAACCCTGAATATCCTTGAAACACACATGATTCTTTTCAAGGACAAGATGCTGTATGGAAAAACAATTGATACCATCTCCAGTGAGAAAATTAATGCTGAATGGGCTTTGAGAAAAGTATCAAGAAAAGTCAGGACAATGTTTCAGCAGATTGATGATCAGTATCTTAAAACCAGGGTTAATGATATTGTTCAGGTATCAGACAAGATAATGTCTTATCTTGTGGGTGCCCAGGACATGGAAATTTCAAAGATAAACAAACGCGTAATCATTGTGGCCCATGACCTGTCTCCTGCCGATGCCAGCCAGATTCAGCTTGAGCGCATCAAGGGGTTTGTAACTGACAGGGGCGGCAAGGATTCCCATACAAGCATCATAGCAAAATCTTTGAAGATTCCTTCTGTGCTTGGACTTGGCAAGGCCACCGCAAGCGTGAACAATGATGATATACTTATTGTTGACGGCTCTTCAGGAATTCTCATCATAAATCCTGATGAAGACACCTTGTTCAGATATGAAGAACGCATAGCAAGGTTTGAGGAATACAGGGCAGGTCTTGAAAGGCAGGTTCATCTTCCCGCCGTTACAAAGGACGGGGTTGCCTTTAATCTTATGGCCAATATCGAGCATGTTGAGGAAGTTGTTGCGGCAAGGGATTATGGAGCTTCTGAAATCGGCCTTTTCAGAACCGAGTTTTTATATCTTGACCTGAAACGTTTTCCAACGGAAGATGAGCTTTTTTCCAGGTACCGCGAACTTGTTGAGCTCATGAATCCCAAAAGCGTTACCATAAGAACTCTTGATATAAACGGGGACAAGGTCAATCCGCTGCTTGCCCAGGTTGAGGAGGCAAACCCCTCGCTTGGAATGAGGGCAGTAAGGTTCTGTCTTGAAAATGAGCATGTTTTCATAACACAGCTCAAGGCCATTTTCAGGGCTGCTGCATTTGGAAACATCAAGCTTCTCATACCCATGATTTCCTGTATGGAAGAGATCATTCAGGTCAGGCATATTATTGACAAGGCTGTTTTTGAGCTTGAAAACGAAAACAAGATTTTTAACCGGGACATTCCTCTGGGCGCCATGATTGAAGTGCCTTCTGCGGTTATGATTGCGGAAAAGCTCGCAGACCATGTTGATTTCTTCAGTATAGGAACCAATGACCTTATTCAGTTCACAATGGCAATTGACAGGCGCAACAGGCAGGTGGCACATCTTTATCAGGCCTTGAACCCGGCTGTACTGAAAATGATTAAAATGACCTATGATGCTGCCGCAAAAAAGAAAATTGATCTTGTGATGTGCGGTGAAATGGCAGGTGATCCCATAAATATACCGGTTCTTGTGGGCATGGGGCTTACAAATTTTTCAATGAACTCTGCTTCAATTCCCCTGGTCAAGAAAATGATCCGTGAGCTTGACACAGAAAATGCCGGAAAAATTGCAGAAAAAATAATGACATTCGATACTGTTCAGGAATCCTTGAGCCTGCTCAGAACTGAATTCAGGGAAAGCCTTCCATTTATTGAGGCAGAAGAAAACATATGAACGCAGAATACATAAAACAGATTGCAACCAACAGAAAAGCCTTTCATAATTATACAATTGAATCAAAATATGAAGCAGGAATAGTTCTTTGCGGAACTGAGGTAAAATCCATACGCCAGGGCAGGGTGAGTTTTCAGGATTCATATGCTGACATCAAAAACGGTGAGGTTTTTTTAAGGCAGCTGCATATTTCTCCATACAAACATGCCCATAATGCCAATCATGAATCCCTGAGAGCCAGAAAACTTTTACTGCATAAATATGAAATAAAAAAGCTTGCAGCAAAAATCAATGAAAGGGGCTATACACTTGTTCCTTTAAAAATATATTTTAAAAACGATAAAATAAAGGTTGAAATAGGCCTTGGCCGGGGCAAGAAATTATATGACAAGCGACAGGCCATAAAAGCCAGGGATATGAAAAAAGACCTTGACCGTGAACGCAAGAAAAATTCATATTAGCTGTCAATATTGACTTTTTCACTGTTCAGGCTTATATTGCACGTGCAGATGATCTTTCATAATTCGGGGGCGTAATGGTTTCGACGGAAATTGTGAGGCCCAAGGTAGCATACCGAGCTTTTTGCCACCTCGTAAACCTGGCAGAGCTTAAATATAATCGCAGACGATTATAACTACGCTGTAGCTGCGTAAGAGCAGCTTCCGTCCTCCTGGCATTTTTCCTGCAAATCCAGGCAAGGGCGTCGACTCAGCAGGATCGTCTTTAAAGGCAGCCTGATCCTTTGAAGATTAAAATTTTTCAGGCTCAATCATCCGGTATCCATCTCAGAGGAGACCTGATGATGAAACCCAGATTCTGAGATAAGTATGTAGAAGCCTGGGATGATCATTTTCGGACGCGGGTTCAACTCCCGCCGCCTCCACCATTTGAAAAAAGACAACCCGTCTCTTCAGAGAAAAACTCTGGGTAGACGGGTTTTCTATTTC
>CAYUOB010000126.1:0-7553 GCA_964446145.1 uncultured Desulfobacula sp. | reverse complement strand
TTCCACATCAGCATGGTATCCTGTGTCACAACGGCCTGTTTCAATATATTCATCACTTTTTCAGATACATGGATTCCTTCAGGGACTCCTGTACTTTCAAGCCTTGAAGCATTATTGACAGCTTCCCCTATTGCTGTCACTATTTTTCTTTTTCTGCTGCCAAGCGGCCCGATCATTGCCGGGCCTGTCTCCATTCCGGCTCTGAACATTATTGAGGCGCCTGAACCATCAACCAGAGATTTTACGCAACAATCCCTGTCCATTTCATGCCTGCCCTTTTGCAGCTGATGAATGTCATTGAATATGGAAGACAGGGCAAAAACCATGAGCATAAGCCTTTCATGAATTCCTGCCACATGCCCTGCCGTGTAATCGTCAAAAAAAGAGGTGTTCTGGATAAACACACTATCTCCCATAAAATTATCTATCCTGCATGAAAACCTGCCGGCATTGTCGGCAGCAATCTGGTGGCACAGATTCAATATGAAAAAATACTGCCTTGGTGTAAATTCTTTTCTTATTGTGGCAGAACCAACCATGTCCATGAAAGCATACACACCATCATTTATATTCACAGCTTCCATTTCGAGCTGGGCCGCAGTTACAGCTCCAACCGCCCTTAGATATTCCTTCTGGGCGCCCAGTTCAGCCTGTTTTTCCTTAAGTCTGCGGGCGGTTCTTCTCAGGTTTTTTTCCTTGCGCCATATAATGCGGGCAGCCTTGCGCCCCTTTGCAAGCCCTATATGGGCTATGGAAGCCATTTCAATGGCGCAGATCAATATATCAAGGCGTTTTTTAAGGGCAGCTTCATTGACAAATTCCTGGCGGGTACGGCTAAGAAGAATTTCATCAATGGTATTGAATACTATTGCTCCATAATCAGGAACATACGCTGCCACAAAATTTTTCACCCTGAACTGCCGTACAGGTTCTGTATTAATCTTCAGGCCCGGCTCAAGCCTGAAAAGCATGCCGTCATAGGTCAGTACAGGGACATGGACAAAATTATCAGGTGCACATTCAGGCAGGCTGTCAAGCCTGTCAATGATAAGTATTTTGATACCTTTGGCATAAAATTCCTTATATGTTCTGAGAACATAGGCAATAATTCCTTCATTGTCTTTTTTTTCGCCGAACTGGTTATCCCTGTACAGCATCACAGGGGAATATCCTTTATATTTCACAAAAAAAGTGCCAAAATATTTCATGAACAGCCCGGATAAGCTCCTGCCGTCAAATTTATGAATAACTCCTCGATCCCATTGGTCAGGAGATAAAAATTCAGTATAATTTTTGTCTGTCCCCATCAGCAGGCCCACCTGCCTTGCATTCATCAGCCTGAGAGAAAATGACAAAAGCAGTTTCAAGGTGTTTTTGCGCTTGAAAACGATACGTTCGAACCTGTTTATGTCAGGCAGTTCTGATTTCATTTCCCGTATACTGGTAAAAAACAATGATGATTATTGTATATTATTATGAATAGCCCAGTTTTTCCCTGCCTGTAAAGCAAAAAAATACCATAAGACACAGAGCTGGATCAGGCAATCATTTTAAGAATATTACGGGTTTCCAGCAAAGCTTTTGAAATTTTATTTCTTTTTCTTCCAAGACGAATCCTGATACTGTCTTTTTTAAGGAGATCAAATGTCACTTTGGTGCGTAAAAACTGAACAAGCTCATCAAAGGATTTTTTCATGTGCTGATGAGAAAATCCAAGGGTGAGGGTATTGGGCGTTACATCAAGTTTTTTTACTCCTGCTCTGATTGCATATACCCTCAGCATTATTTTAAGCAGCATGTTTTCCGCTTCCTGGGGCAATTTACCGTAACGGTCAACAAGCTCCTTTTTCATATCAGAGATATCAGAAACTTTTGTAATTCTGGAAAGCCTGCGGTAAAGGGTAAGGCGCTGTTCCATTGATTCAATATAATCTTGCGGAAATCCTGAGGACATGGATACATTAATCTCCGGCTCAAGGGGCTCTGTTACTTCCTCGCCTTTCATGTCGCGCACTGCCCTTGAAAGCAGTTTTAAAAACATATCATATCCCACAGCGGCAATATGGCCTGACTGAGAAGCCCCCAATGCAGTTCCCGCCCCCCGGATCTGAAGGTCTTTCATGGCAATCTGAAAACCAGATCCAAGGTCTCTGTATTCCATCAGTGCTGACAGTCTTTTTCTTGCATCTTTGCTCATCCTGTTCTCATCGGAAACAAAAAGATATGCATATGCCTGCTGATTCTTGCGCCCTATTCTTCCCCTGAGCTGATAAATCTGGGACAGGCCGAATCTTTCAGCCCTGTCAATTATCATTGTGTTGGCAGAAGGAATATCAAGTCCGGATTCAATTATGGTGGTGCAAACAAGAATGTCAATTTCCATATTCACAAATTTTAACATTACATCTTCCAGATCCTTTTCAGAAAGCCTTCCATGGGCAACGCCAATACGCGCTTCAGGCACAAGTTTTTCAAGATTTTCCGCTGTTTTGAATATGGTACTGATATTATTATGCACAAAAAACACCTGGCCCCTGCGGCCAAGCTCCCGTTTAACCGCATCTTTTACAATGGCTTCATCATATTTTGAAATACAGGATATGATCGGTTGACGGTCAACAGGCGGTGTTGAAATGACACTTATATCCCTCATACCGGTAAGGGAAAGGTGCAGAGTTCTGGGAATTGGGGTTGCTGTAAGTGCAAGCACATCCACTGTGCTGCGTTTTCGCTTCAAGGCTTCCTTATGTCTGACCCCGAATCTTTGCTCCTCATCTATGACAAGAAGCCCAAGGCTTTTAAAATCAACATCCTTCTGCAAAAGTCTGTGGGTTCCGATGACAATATCTGCAGTTCCTGAAGAAATTGCCTTCAAAATTCTTGTCTGTTCCCTTCGCGTTCTGAACCTGGAAAGACATTCTATATTGACAGGATAGTCAGAAAACCTGGTTCTGAAAGTTGCAAGATGCTGTTCTGCCAATATTGTTGTAGGAACTACAACGGCAACCTGTTTGCCGTCATTTACCGCCTTGAATGCAGCCCGCACTGCAACTTCTGTCTTGCCATAGCCCACATCACCGCATACAAGGCGGTCCATGGGAATTTCAGATTCCATATCAGCAAGCACATCGTCAATGGCTCTGAGCTGATCTCTGGTTTCCTCATAGGGAAAAGATGCTTCAAACTCATTATAATAATTATCAGGCCTGCTGAATGAAAATCCTTTTCTGACCTTTCTTTTTGCATAAAGATCAAGAAGGTCAGCAGCAAGTTTCTCAACTTCCTTTTTTGCCTTTTCCTTTGATTTTATCCAGGACCTGGATCCGATTTTATCAAGGACAGGAGTATATCCGTCCACCCCGATGTACTTGCCTATCATTTCAATACGGTCAACCGGCAGGTATAGTTTATCGTCATCCTGATACAGGATCAGAATAAAATCCTGAACAATTCCACCCACCTGAAGGCGGCACAATCCCTGAAATCTGCCAACTCCATGCTCCACATGAACAACGATATCACCCTCTTTTAATTCCTCCGGTGCAATAAAGCTTGTTTTCAGGCTTACCTGTCCTGCCTTTCTGCGCCTGATTCTTTTTTTCCCGAAAATTTCATTTTCAGTGACAATGGCAAGGGCATCTTCATCCATGACAAATCCGGATGAAATATTTCCGTAAAGATAATAGATTCCGGGATTTTTTTTACAGGCCAATGGAAATGAATTGCAATGAACAGGCTCAATTCCGTAAGTACCAAGCAGGGACAACAGCCGTTTCGCCTGGGACTCCTGACTTAAAACACAAAGAACAGTCCTGCGGTTTTCCAGATGATCATTCAGCCAGATTGCAAGCGGCTCAAGAGGGTTATCCCGTGAACCTTCCCTTTTCAGGGATGCGGAAAGCTCTCCATTGTCCTGGCAATTGAGCCTGGCAACCAGTTCCGGCCGGCCGCAGGGATCATTGGATTTTCCGGCCATGTCATACATCTGAAAAGATACATTCTTTTTAATACATATCTGTTCCCTTACCCTGTCCCATCCAAGATAAACAGTATCAGGATTTACACACAGCCTTTTTTCAGATGCAGCGTTTTTATAATTGATCCGGGCCCTGCTCTCAATATCCATTGCACGGGACTCAAGATCTTCAGGTGCATCTGTCAAAATCAGAGATTCTTCCGGGATATAATCAAAAAAAGTATCAAGCTTCTCATAAACAATGGACAGCATGGTTTCAATGCCTGCGAACCTGCCTGATTCCCTTACCTGATTTACAATCTGTCTTATGCCTGTGGCATCAAGTCCTGCCTCCGCCCCTGCCTGCCTGAGACGGGCAAGGATGTGCGGCAGTTCCTTTTCCGGAATTACAGCCTCGCTGGCAGGGATAACAACAGCCTCGGCAAGTTCCTCTGTGCCGCGCTGGGTATAGGGGGAAAAATGGCGGACAGATTCCACAAGGTCTCCAAAAAATTCCATGCGTAAAGGCTCGGTATACTGTGGAGAATAAATATCAATGATACTGCCGCGCACAGCATAATCACCAGGGTCTTCCACAAGGGATGTTCTCATGTAACCGCCTGTCTCAAGCTTTGCAATCAATGCATCACGGTCAAGTTCCTCGTTGGGCATGACAAGTTCTGAAAATTCATCAAATGCTTTTCTGGGAACAAGCTTCTGAATAACTGCATCCACACTGGTCACAACAATTGCAGGCAGAAAATCATTGTCAGTCATCCTTGAAAGGGAACAAAGCCGTTCAGTGCAGGTTTCCCTGTGGCTGGCAAGGGATTTAAGCGGCATAATACGATAGCCCGGAAAAAAGATAATCCTGTCCCGGTCTTCCGGCAGAAAAAATTTCAGGTCTTCCAGAAAATTCAAGGCCCTGGACTGATCAGGAAGAACAGCCACAACTGATATGCCAAGATTTTTGTAAATCAGGGCTGTCAGATAAGCTCTGTGGGAACCGTCAAATGGAGAGATAATAATCGAATGCCGAAAATTTTTAATCTGGCAGGTCAGGTGGTTTAACATAAATTTTCCAGATAATATGTCATGGGCAGGTCAGGTATAAAAACTCTCAGCAGTTAAATACAAAATTTATGGGTCTGGTTTAAAGCAAGTTGCAAAAAGAATCAACAAAAAAATTCTATTTAAACTTGTTTGCCAGATCATTGTCAATTACATAGATGCATACTTCATTTGCGCCCTGTGTGGTATATCCGAATTTTTCCGACATATTGTCCAAAAGAAATTTTACGTCTTTTTTAATGCGCTTGTCATGTGCCTTAAATTTTTCAGTATCAAAATCCTTTATGGCATTTCTGAAATTTTCATTTTCAATGAACGGATCAAGAACTCTTTTCTTAAGATTATAAACATAACGGTCATACAGGGATTCAAACAGACGGCATTGTGTGATGTCTTTCCCTTCTATCATCATTTCATGGGTCAGGGTACGGGTGGTATATTCCTTTAATACGTCATTTCTGAGAATCTGTCTTTTCTTTTTGTCCAGATTGCCGGACAGCAGCCTGTTTTCAATACTTTCAAGGAAAGCTTCCGTAACATGAATTTCCTCTTTTGTAAAAATACATTTCACAATTGAATCCAGTTCATTGGTTACAGCCGAGATATAATTTTTGATATCCTTTGCAATCTGTTCTTCATTATAATAATACAGGGATTCTTTCACCTGCTGCAGCACAGTATAATCATACATTCTCAAAAGGCATTCAAGGAACCCCGGCGGAATCACACGTTTTGGCTGATCATCAAGCTTATTGAAAAATGTGCACAGATCAGGCATGCTGATCAGCCTGTCCTCCTTTGCATATTTTGAATAGAACTGGTCAAATATCTTGATGGAATCTCTGCCGGACAGGCCTTCTTTTCCGTAAATTTCAGATTCAGCAATGATTTTTTTCAGCATTTTGCTGTCAAGGGATTTCACATCTTCTTCCTCCAGCCATTTTGGAATAACCCCTGAAAACAATTCCATTTTCAGCAGTAAAAGCTGATCATCACAGAAATTTTTATACTTTGCAGGATTTTTTATCCATTCCGTCAGGGCCTGGGATTTTTTTCCTATTCTCGTGCATATGATAATTCTTGCAAAATTATCCAGCACCATTGGCAGAAAACTTCCCTCAATGTGCCGGCCAAAAATATTATGATAGATTTTCACCTCTGTTTTAACATCCAGAACGTATGGAATATCAATATACTGAATTCTGTCTTCAAATGACGGGAAATCACGTATATTGCGCTTGTCTTCAGGATTCATCAACGCAAAAAACAGGGCATCCACCCTTTCTTCTATATCCTCTACCTTGTGAAGGCCCTCGCTTATGATATTATGCAGCTCCACCATCCTTTCCACATTATGTGCCTTGATATCCATCAATGCATAAATACCATTATTGATTTTGGCAAATCTGGAATAAAGATAATTAACCACATTACTGTCCTGAAAAAGTGTGTTGATACGCCTCTGAAGCATCTGGTTTGAAATCATATTCTGTTTTAAGGGGCGGTCTCCAGGATTGAACACACTGATTCCGCTGCCAAGACGGCGGTTGAAATAATATGGTCTTGCATAAAGCATCTTAAATACTTCAGAAGGATTGCCAAGTCTCTCAAGCAACGCATTGTAGATTGAAGAGCATATGGTGCATGTGTCTTCTGTGAAAACCCATTCATATTCCTTTTCCGTGAAAAGCCTCCATTTAAATTCATCATTCTTGATAAGCTCATCCAGTACAATTCTGCGCTGATCCCTGGGAATCACAAGGAACGGATTGTCATGGGAAATGCACGGAACTTCAATATATTCCCCTTCCCTGCCGGAAAACAGGGCTTCTCCCGGCCCGCCATGATCACAATCCCTGTCCTGTTCCCCGCCCTCAACATGCTTAACAATATGCTCAGCACCTTCAATCGGGATGGAATGTACATTATCTTTCAGTTTCTTGATATCAAGGCGCCATACAATTTCATACCTCATGCCTTCTTCAGTATTGGCATAAACCTCAAATTTTTTCAGCAGATTGTTTAAAAAGGTGCTTTTGCCGCAGCCATGGGGTCCGTAAAATATGTAGATCCTGTTCTGCTGAGCCCCGTGTCTCAGATATTCCATCTGTTTCATGAAACGATTGGCAAAAAGCATATCAGTAAAATAAGGATTTGAGGAATCCTCGACAAAAAGCCTGGAACAATCATAATTGGTAAAATCAAGCTTATCTGCCTTCCCTGATATATCATCGTGTTTTTCATCGACATAATGTTTAATCATGTCATGAAAGGTCTGGAAAATATTGCGCAGTATCTGGGAAGGCCTTGCAGTTAAAATCCTTAAAAATTCTTCAAATGGAACCGGTTTGAGTCTCTGGTAATCCTTTATATTGGTATCAAGTAACTCAAGGGTCTGGTCAACAGATGAAATATTATTAGAATTTGTTTCCATGCCGGTTATAGCTCCCGTTTATGAAGTTTACGATTTTCCATTATATAAACAATTCTTTTCCATTTAATGGATTCTTTTATCTTCTCTTCTCCT
>CAYUOB010000125.1:0-7586 GCA_964446145.1 uncultured Desulfobacula sp. | reverse complement strand
ATAATGCTGGTTTTATACAGCATCAGGAACTTCCTAAAAACTATTCAAAAGCCAAAATATTTTTATTCCCTACCCTTAATGATCCATGGGGAATTGTTGTCAACGAAGCCTGCGCAGCAGGTCTTCCAATAATTACCTGTAATAATGCCGGATGTTCAGATGAATTAGTGCAAAATAATGCAAACGGATATATTCTCCCTTTAAAAGCAGAGATATGGGCAAAAAAAGTAACCCAGCTTTTATCAGATCCTGATTTATATAAGTATTTTTCTGAAAATTCCTTAAAAATTATAAAGCACTATAACCATGCAAATGCTGCCGAAGGAATCAAGGATGCTATCCTATTTGTAATGGCAAAGGACAAATCAAATTTATCTTCCTAAATAAGAATTATGCCTTTTGAAAAAAACACTACAAACAAAAAAATTATAGTTGTCGGACAGATACCTCCGCCGTCACATGGTTCCAATGTGATGACACAATTTTTTTTACATGCACTTGACACTCTGAAGATAAACTACAAATTTATTAACAAACAATTTTCACTTACCTCATCAGAAGTTGAGAAATTTCATCCTATAAAAATTATTCGATTTATTAAAGTTTTTTTGTCCGTTTTAAAGGCAATGTTATCTTACAGGCCCCAAATATTATTGTATTTTATTGCAACAAAAAAAAGAAGCTTGATCCCGGACATGATTATTCTTTTTTTTTCAAAACTTTTTGGCATCCATAATGTGTTGTATATCCACGGTGTTGGACATATAAAAAACTATTCCAACCGATTGTTCAAAATTCTATATGATATGGTTTTAGTCAACCATTGTTCAGTTATCATTTTGGACAAACTGCTGAAAGATGACATCAAGTTTCTTACTAACAAAATATATACTCTTCCCAACTGCTTGCAGATCAGCAGAATTTCTGAAAAAGAAGCTGCGTCCTGCCTCCCCAGTAAAAATAAGGATATATTCCGCATGATCTTTTTAAGTAATATATATAAAGCAAAGGGATTGTCTGTTTTACTGAAAGCCTTGGATCTGACAGTACAGAAAGATCAAGACATCAAACTGATCATAGCAGGCAAATTTATGGAAGAAAATCATAAAAAAACAATTTTGAATTTCATAAAAAAGAAAAAATTGGCTGACTATATCTACTTTGCAGGACCGGTATACGAAGAAAAAAAACAAAAATTACTGCTGAATGCGGATCTGTTTATCCTTCCCAGTTACAATGAAGCCTTTCCATTGGTTATTTTAGAGGCAATGTCTGCAGGGCTTACAATTATTTCAACAAATGTAGGGGCTATACCTTCAATGATTGATGACGGTAAAACCGGATTCATAATACCCCCAGATGACGAACAGATGCTGTGTGATAAAATCATCTGGTTAAAAAATCATCCATACCATTGTCATCAAATGGGCAGAAACGGAAAGAACAGATTCATCAAAAACTATTCATTTGATGCCTATGTGCAAAATTCAGCCAGGATTCTAAACAAATTGTAAGGTCATTCAAATATGTGCGGGATTGCAGGATTTATAGGATTCAACGATAACATTGCTCTGGCCAGAAAGGCAAATTCCATCCAGAAACACAGAGGCCCTGACCATCAGGGCATCTGGGGTGATAATCATCTGGCTTTTGCCCATCAGCGACTTTCAATAATTGATCTGACAAAAAAAGCCAATCAGCCATTTGTTAAAAAAAATCTGGTAATTATTTTTAATGGGGAAATATATAATTATAAAGAATTACAGGCCCTATTAAAACAGAAATATGGGGTCAGGTTCCTGTCCAACTCAGATACTGAAGTTGTCCTGGAAATGTTTCGATATTACAAAGAAAAATGTCTGGATTATTTTCTGGGTATGTTTTCATTTGCTATTTACAATCCTATATCCAAGAGACTTTTTCTTGCCCGTGATCATTTTGGAATCAAACCACTTTTTTATACAAGAACAAAAAAAGGATTTGCCTTTGCCTCTGAACTTAAAACTTTGATATCTGTCCCTGGTTTCAATAAAGAAATCAACTTCAAATCACTGGTAAACAGCTTGAATTATTTATGGATACCAGGAGATGAATCAATGTTTATTGGATGCGACAAGCTGCCGCCTGCCCATTTTATGATAATCTCTGAAAATATGGAAATATTGAAAAAACAATATTGGGAATTAAAAGATTGCACAAAAGAGCATGATGAGGCATATCTGATTTCCGCCCTTCAAAATGTGCTTGAAGAAACAATGGACCGCCATATGGTAGCAGATGTTCCTGTCAGTGCTTTTCTGAGTGGTGGACTGGATTCATCACTGATTTCAGTAATGGCAAAAAAAAGGAATCCAAACCTATCCACGTATACCATTGGAACCCATGTAAAGGATAAAATGGTTGAGCGTATGCCGGATGATGAAAAATATGCATCAAAATTGGCTCATATTTATGGATTTGATCATAATACAATTACTATTGAAGCTGATATCATACATCAGCTTCCTGCCATGGTGAGAACCCTTGATGAGCCCATTGGAGACCCTGCTGCAATTAATACCTATCTAATCTGCCAGGCAGCGAAAAAAAAAGGAGTTAAAGTGCTTCTGTCCGGTATGGGGGCTGATGAGCTTTTTTTGGGCTACAGAAGACAAAAAGCAAATCTTTTGGCAAAACAATACAGTAAAATCCCTCAATTCATCCGTTCCCCAATAGAAAAAATTGTAAGCTGTCTGCCTGTAACTTTTTCAGGCAGAGGTTTAAAATTGTCTCGCTGGTCAAAGAGATTCATCAGCTTTGCTGGTCTGCCGGCTCATGAAGCATATCGAATGAGTTATTCATATTATACCATACATGAACTTTTAAAATTATTTAATTATCAACATTTCAAAGAAATTAAAAAAATCGGAGAAGCCCATAGGATATTATTCACTTCAAAATATGAAGATGATCTTGTCAATCAGATGTGTTACACAGATATCCACTATTTTATGGTCGGCCTCAATTTAACATATTCAGATAGAGCTTCGATGGCTGCATCTGTTGAAGTCCGAGTTCCATTCATTGACAGAAAAGTGGTTGAATTTGCCATGCAGATACCAGGAAAATTTAAATATAAAAATCACAAATCAAAATATATTTTAAAAAAAGCTGCCGAACGCTATCTGCCTTCAGATATTATCAACAGACCCAAAGCATCGTTCGGAGCACCGATACGATCATGGATATCAGGTGATCTGAGATATATGGTAGACGAGCTGCTGTCCAGTGAGCGTATAACAAAAAGGGGAATTTTCAATCCCGATTATGTACACAATCTAATTAAACGTGATCGGAATGGTGTTGAGGATAATGCCTATAGAATATATCAACTTTTAACCATTGAATTATGGTTTAAAAATTTCATAGATCAAGAACAACCAAACTTGGAGTTTTAATGCAGCAGTTAACCCAAAAATTAAAAAACGGCAAAATGAAAATTATTGAGGTCCCAGTACCTTCATTACAAAAAGGACAGGTCTTGGTTCAAGTTTATTATTCTTTAATCAGTGCTGGAACTGAAGGCAGTACGGTTAAAGCCGCCAGAAAAGGATATATTGGCAAGGCAAAAGAACGTCCCCAGCAAGTAAAACAAGTACTTGATACGCTGGTTACACAAGGGCCTGTACAGACTTATCGTGCAGTGATGAAAAAACTGGATGCATACTCTCCCTTAGGATATTCGTGTACTGGAAAAGTAATTGATGTTGCACCGGATGTCACAGGTTTTTGCGTGGGCGATCTTGTTGGATGCGGCGGTTTAAGTGCATCCCATGCAGAGGTTATAAGCGTCCCTGTCAAGCTTTGCGTCAAGCTTAACCCAGACACTGATTTAAAACAGGCTGCTTATAATACATTGGGTGCAATTGCAATGCAGGGAGTGCGCCAGGCAGATCTTCGCCTTGGAGAAACCTGCGCGGTAATTGGTTTAGGACTGCTGGGCCAGATTACAGCTTTACTTCTAAAGGTTTCTGGTGTTCGTGTGGTTGGTGTTGATATTAACCAGGATATGGTTGAAACCGGCAAGAAGCACTGTCTGGATATGGGTTTGAACCGGAACGATGCCGGAATTAAAGAGGCAATTATTGAATTTGCAAATGACATGGGTTGTGATTCTGTGATTATTACTGCGGCTTCGTCCTCTCTGGATCCCATCAATTTTGCAGGAGCCATTGCTCGGAAAAAAGGGAATATTGTTATTGTTGGCGCTGTTCCCACCGGATTTGACAGAGAACCCCATTTCTACAAAAAAGAACTGACCATAAAAATGTCCTGTTCATATGGGCCTGGGCGATATGATCCTGCTTATGAAGACAAAGGGATAGATTATCCCTACTCTTATGTTCGATGGACTGAAAACAGAAATATGATGACATTTCAAGAACTTATTTATTCAGGGCAAATCAATCTTAATTATTTGACCACACATTGCCTGAAACTTGAAGAAGCTCCAAAAGCATATGATATGATTATGGATCAATCAGAACCGTTCATTGGCATCTTGATTGAATATAATATTTCAAAACAAATTACAAAAAAACAGGTCCAAATAAATGCACCAAGAAAAAAAGAACCTGCAATAGGTATTGGATTTATTGGAGCAGGCTCTTATGCCCAGAACCATTTGATACCCAATATCCCCAAAAAAAATGATATACAGCTTATTGGAGTTATGACGGCAACAAGTACTGGGGCAAGGTCTGTGGCTGACCGATATGGATTTGATTTTTGTACAAGTGAAAAAAGAGATATCCTTATTCATAAAAATATCAATACAATTTTTATTGCGACACGGCATAATACCCATGCTGATTTTATCATTTCTTCTTTAAAGGCAGGAAAGCATGTTTTTGTGGAAAAACCAATATGCCTAACCCCGAAAGAACTGGAAAAGATAAAATCTGCCTGGTCTCCTGATCATAAACTCATGGTCGGATACAACAGACGTTTTTCCCCTTTAACTAAAATAATTAAAAAAAATATCATATCCAGCCCCATGGCAATGACATTCAGAATTAATGCAGGACATATCCCGCAAGATTCATGGATTCAGGATAAAGAAATCGGCGGAGGGAGAATTATAGGAGAAATATGCCATTTTGTTGACTATCTGACCTTTATCAATGGATCGTTGCCTATAACAGTTTATGCCTCTGCTATGGTGCAGACTTCAAACCTTAATGATGTGCTGAATATTTCTCTAACCTATAAAAATGGATCAATCGGTAATATTTCTTATTTTGCAAATGGTTCCAAATCTCTTCCCAAAGAAAGGCTTGAGATATACAGTCATGGTACCACGGCAGTGCTGAATGACTTCAAAGATGTATCCATTTACGGTTCAGGAAAACCCAGAACCAAAAAGCTCATGGTGCAGGACAAGGGCCAGAAACACTGTGTCAGACAATTCATTGAAACCATTCAAAACGGAAAAGCATCTCCCATCCCCATTGAAGAAATCTTTAGCTCCGCTGAAACCTGTTTTGGTATTATTGAATCTTTAAGGACAAATCAAATAATTGCTCTATGAAAGCTCAAGATCCCATTTATAGTGCTTTTAAACATCTTGACCTATATGTTCAAAAAGAGAATTTCAAAGGATGGGATCCTTTTGACGGGTTGAATTCAACCCTTTTTAAGGGCTCATTTTTTTACCGATCTGCTTTACTGCGGCTGATCTGGATTCAATTTTTCAAAAAATCGCCTTTAAACTTACGTTATCTTACAAAAGATCCCACAGGATATAATGCCAAAGGCTTGGGCTTGTTTGTTTCAGGTCTTGTTGCCAATGGCAGAGTGCAGGAAGCAAATTTTCTTTTGAAAAAACTCAAAAATATGACCTGTAATGGATTTCAGGGAGCATCCTGGGGATATAATTTTGACTGGCAGGCCAGGGCATTTTTTGTTCCGACAGGTAAACCAAATATAGTGACATCAGTGTTCGTGGCCAATGCTTTTCTGGATTATTTTGATGTTGCCCGTGACCAGAATGCACTTGCTCTTGGTGAGGATGCCTGCGATTTTATCTTAAACCACATGATTCAATATGAAGACAAAAATTCACTTTGTTTTGGATACATCCCCGGCGAAACTGCCCGTGTGCATAATGCGAATATGCTGGGAGCAGCATTATTAGCACGCGTTTATTCCTATACAAAAAAGAATATTTTGTTAAAAAAATCCCGTAAAGCCATGGCGTATTCCATGGGTGCATTGAATCCAGATTATTCCTGGCCCTATGGAGAGCTCCATCACCATCAATTTATTGATAATTTTCACACTGGTTTCAACCTTGTAGCTTTAAAGGAATGGATGGATTATACAGGTGATCGAGTCTGGGAAGGTGAGCTTGTCTCTGCTTATCAATATTTTCTTGCCATGTTCTGGCTAAATGACGGTACACCAAAATATTATCATAACTCATTATATCCCATTGATATTCATTGCTCTGCACAAGGAATTGTTACATGTTTAAAACTTGCTGAATTCAATGACCAAAGCCTTGAATTGGCAGAGAAAATTGCAGTCTGGGCCATTGAAAACATGAGAGATGACAAAGGCTGGTTCCATTACCAGAAAACAAGATATTTTACCAATAAAATTCCATATATCCGATGGTCACAGGCATGGATGTATTATGCGCTTTCATTATTTTTAAACAAAAAACCAACCCCCAAAAAATCATTATGAAAAAACGATTAAATATAATGGGATGCCCGGTTGATAGTCTTGATATGCAAGATACGATTTTGGAAGTGGAAAAATATATTAAAAGCAGAACTCTATGCCAGCATGTTGTGGTGAACGTCGCCAAATTTATGGCCATGCAGAATGACACAACACTTAAAAAAATTATATCAAATTGTGATATAATCAATGTGGATGGAATGCCAATTGTATGGGCGTCAAAAATCTTAGGAAATCCCCTGCCCTGCCGAGTGGCTGGAGTTGATTTGTTTCAGAAGCTGGTAGGTGTTTGTGCTGTTAAAGGATACAGGCCCTATTTTTTTGGTGCACAATCATGGGTGGTTGAAAAATTAGTTGACACTTTTAAAACAAAATACCCAAACCTTGATATAGCAGGATTTAGAAACGGCTATTTTGATAAATCTGAAGAAGAACAAATTGCCAGAGATATAAAAAAAAGCAATGCCGATATGTTGTTTGTCGGATTTTCTTCTCCCATGAAAGAAAATTTTCTGAATCAATGGATGCCTGTGATGCAAGTCCCCTTCTGCATGGGTGTTGGTGGCAGTTTTGATATAGTGGCAGGCAAAACCATGCGGGCTCCACTTTGGATGCAGAATGCAGGGCTGGAATGGTTATACAGAATTCTTCAGGAACCTGAAAGAATGTGGAAAAGATATGCCACAACCAATCCTGTATTCATCTGGATGGTATTAAAAGAGCTGGTTAAAAAGGACATAAAAAAATTGTTTGATTGAACTGCACTCAGGGCAACTTGTCCGTTAATGATCTAATCCATTCTGGGCTGGCCTTGAATATATTGCAGCCCAGTTTAATTTTTTGGTTTGAAAATATTAAAA
>CAYUOB010000124.1:0-7747 GCA_964446145.1 uncultured Desulfobacula sp. | reverse complement strand
TCTGCATTTCCGCAGATATTTTTCCTGATTCTCTTTTTTCTTTTAAGCCTTGATACAAGCCTAGGTGATGTATTTGCCATAATCTTTATATTCCCGTTTATTAATCCTTGCCTGCTGTCTTGCCGGCTTTTCTGATAATTCTTTCATCAGCATACATGATTCCCTTGCCCTTATAAGGCTCAGGGGGTCTTATATCCCTGATATTTGCCGCAGTCTGACCGACAGCTTCCTTGTCAATGCCTGATAAAACTATTTCAGTATTTTTATCAACCTTTGCCTGGATTCCATCGGGAATCTTAAAATCAACCGGGTTGGAATAGCCAACATTAAGGATAAGACTCTGCCCCTTGATTTCTGCCCTGTAGCCGATTCCAGAAAGTACAAGTTTTTTCTCATATCCGGCTGTAACCCCTGTCACCATATTTGAAATCAGGGATCTGAATAATCCCTGCAGGGCCAGCTTTTTTTTGTCATTCGGGTCTGTTGTGACTTCCACAAGATTATCTTTTATATTCAAACCTATGGCCGGATGCAGCGGACGTTCAAGAGTGCCCTTAGGGCCTTTGACACTGATAATATTTCCATTCAGAGCAAACTGAACCTTGTCTGGAAGCTGAACCGGCTTTTTTCCTATTCTTGACATATTTTACTCCTGATCTACCATACGTTACAAAGGATTTCACCGCCGACGTTAGCTTCTCTGGCCTGTTTATCCGTCATCAGCCCCCTGGAGGTTGAAATGATGGATATTCCAAGTCCATTCAATACCGGCTTGATCTGTTTTGCCTTGCTGTAAACCCTGCATGAAGGTTTACTGATTCTTTTTATCCCGAATATTGCGGGCTGTCCTTCTGATACATATTTAAGGTATACGCGGATAATACCCTGGGTTTCATTTTCAATAAATTTAAAATCCCTGATATATCCCTGTTCCTTGAGCACCCGCACCATCGCAAGCTTAAGCTTTGATCCGGGGATATCCACTTTGGCAAACTGAGCTTTTCCACCGTTTCTTATGATGGTCAGCATGTCTGCAACTGGATCACTGATTGCCATTTTAAAATCTCCTTAACATTAGCTGATAAATTGTTAGTGCCGGAATCTTAAAGCCTACCAGCTTGATTTGGTAACTCCGGGAAGTTTTCCTTCCGATGCAAGTTTCCTGAAACAAATTCTGCAAATACCAGCTTTTCTGATAAATCCTCTTGGTCTGCCGCATAAAGGACACCTGTTGTATTTACGGGTCGAAAACTTAGGTTTCCGCTGTGCCTTTGCGATTAAAGCTTTTTTAGCCAAGCTTTCCTCCTTAAGATCCTTGATTCTTGAAAGGCATACCAAACAATTTTAAAAGTTCTCTGCCTTCCTCATCTGTTTTAGCTGTCGTTACAATAGTAATATTCAGTCCCTTGATGCTGTCGGTCTTGTCATAATCTATTTCAGGGAAAATAATATGCTCTGAAATACCAAGGCTGTAATTACCTCTGCCATCAAAAGCTTTTGGTGAAACCCCCCTGAAATCCCTTACACGGGGCAAAGCTATATTCACAAGTTTATTGAGAAAATCAAACATTTTCTCACGGCGCAGGGTGACCTTGCACCCGATGGGCAGATTAGCGCGGAGCTTAAAATTTGCAATGGGTTTTTTAGCTCTTGTTATGATCACCTTCTGACCTGCGATCAAAGTCAGTTCCGCAGCTGCGGAATCAACAATCTTCGGGTTTCTGACCGCCTCACCAAGTCCCATGTTCAGAACAATCTTCTCAAGTTTGGGTACCTGGAATTCATTTTTATAATGAAAGGTTTCCTTAAGCTTGGGAACAAGCTCTGTAATGTATTTTTCCTTAAGAGTTGACATGTATTCTCTCCGCCTTTGGTCCTATGAATCTATCTGTTGACTGCATTTTTTACAGATTCTGACCCGTTTACCATCTTCCAGTGTCTTGATCCCGATCCTTGTGGGTTTTATGCATGAATTACACATTGCCATGAGATTGGAAATATGAATCGGCATGGGTTTTTCCACAATTCCACCCTGGGGATTTGCCTGAGATGGTTTCTGATGCACCTTGACAATGTTGATATTCTCAACAACAGCACGACAGGTTTTTCTGTGAACCTTGAGCACCTTGCCGATCTTGCCCTTGTCCTTTCCGGTCAGAACCTTGACTTTATCATCTTTTTTTATTCGAATTTTCACTGGTTTCATAAATTTTCTCCGATACCCTGAGAATTAAAGTACATCAGGCGCCAGAGAAACAATCTTCATAAATCTTTTGGCCCTTAATTCCCTTGCTACCGGCCCAAAGATACGCGTCCCAACTGGCTCGTTTGATTTTGATAAAATTACCGCTGAATTATCATCAAATCTGATCATTGATCCATCAGGTCTGGATATTTCCTTCTTGGTTCTGACAATGACAGCCTTGACAACATCACCTTTGCTGACTTTTGCATTGGGGATGGCTTCCTTGACTGAGCAGGTGATTATATCCCCTATACTTGCATATCGTCTTCTGGAGCCGCCAATAACCTTGATGCAGTATAATTCCTTTGCACCGGAGTTGTCTGCCACTGTTAGTCTTGTTTCACTCTGAATCATTTCTCAACTCCTTTAATCAAACAGCTTTTTTAACGATCTCAGCAACTCTGAACCGTTTGAGCTTGCTCAAAGGTCTGGTTTCGATGATTTTTACGCTGTCACCGATTCTGCATTCGTTTTTTTCATCATGAGCGTGATATTTTTTATAACGCTTCATATATTTCTTATAAATCCTGTGCTGAACAAATCTTTCGACCCGTACTACAACCGATTTATCCATTTTATCTGATACGACAAGACCGATCAGCTCTTTTTTATTTTTTTTCATGTTTTCCATAATAGTCTCTTCGTATTTTAACTTATGTTTAGGTTCTTTTCTTTTGATATTGTATAGAGCCTTGCAATATCCTTTTTCACACTTGAAAGCATTGCCGTATTTTCGAGCTGTCCGACCTCATTCTGAAAACGCAGATTAAAAAGCTCCTTTTTGAGTTCAACCAGTTTCTCTTTAATCTTGTCAGGTTCCATTTCTCTTATTTCACTGGTTTTCATACCTATTTGCTCCTTTCCACAAAACGGGTTTTCACGGAAAGTTTTCTTGCAGCAAGTCTTAAAGCTTCCTTTGCAACCTCTCTTGGGATTCCTTCCATTTCATAAAGGATCTTGCCCGGTTTTACTCTTGCCACCCAGGCATCTGTTGCACCTTTTCCCTTACCCATTCTGACTTCTGCCGGTTTTTTTGTTACCGGGTGATCAGGAAAAAATCTGATCCAGCTTTTTCCTGCTCTTTTAGCATGACGGGTTAAGGCAACCCTTGCAGCTTCAATCTGTCTTGCATTTAAATAACCGCATTCCACCGCCTGAAGGCCATAATCACCAAAACTCAGGGTATTTCCACGGCTCGGTGTACCCTTGGTGCGCCCCCTGAAGTGTTTACGGAATTTTACATTTTTTGGACTAAGCATTTCTCATATCTCCTAATCGCCTTTATCTTGCCAGCGCTTGTTCGTCAGGACTTAATACCTCACCTTTGAAAATAAAGGTCTTAATGCCGATAAGCCCGTATGTGGTTCTTGCTTCAATAAAACCGTAGTCAACATCTGCCCGCAGGGTATGAAGAGGAATGCGGCCTTCCTTGTACCATTCAGTTCTGGCCATTTCAGCTCCGCCAAGGCGGCCGGAACAGATGATTTTAATTCCCTTTGCTCCGAATCGCATGGCTGAAGAAACGCTCCTTTTCATGGCACGTCTGAAAGCGATTCTTCTTTCAAGCTGAAGGGCAATATTTTCAGCCACCAGCTGGGCATCAATTTCAGGACGTCTTACTTCCTTGATGTCAATAAGCACTTCCGGCTTAAGCATTTTTTCAAGTTCCTGCTTTAAAAGCGCAATTTCAGAACCTTTTTTACCTATGATGATCCCCGGTCTTGCGGCAAATACCCTGAGACGGATCTGTTTTGAAAACCGTTCTATCTCTATTTTGGAAATACCAGCATGATAAAGTTTATTCTTCAGAAACTTTCTAACCCTGAAATCTTCTTCAACAAAAGAGGCATAATCCTTGTCCGCATACCATCTGGAATCCCAGGTCCTGATGATGCCTAATCTTAAACTGGTAGGATGTACTTTCTGGCCCAAGCTAAATTCCTCCTATTTGTCAATTTCTTCTACAATTACGGTTAAATGGCTGCTTCTCTTCAGAATTCTGGCAGCCCTGCCCCTGGCTCTGGCTCTGAATCGCTTCATGGTCGGGCCATGATCAACGAAAATATTTTTTACAACCAGTTTATCCACGTCCATGTCATTATTCTGCTCGGCATTTGCAACAGCTGACTGCAGGGTCTTGTGAATGATCCCGGCAGCTTTCAGCGGCATAAACTTTAAAAGAGTCAGAGCCTGAGCGGCATTTTTCCCTTTAACTTCAGCAATGGGCAGCCTGAGCTTAAATGGCGAAATCCTTACATATCTTGTTGTGGCTTTAACTTCCATATTCTTATCCTTTAATCAGACAAAAGAGGTTATCTCCTGGATTTTTTATCTCCGGCATGACCCCAGAATGTTCTAGTAGGTGAAAATTCTCCAAGTTTATGGCCAACCATATTTTCCGAAACAAAAACCGGGATGAATTTTTTACCGTTGTGAACAGCAAAAGTGATACCGACCATCTCAGGAAAAATAGTGGATCGACGTGACCAGGTTTTAATAACTTTGGTGCGTTTGGATTTCCTTGCTTCCAGAACTTTCTTTAAAAGTTCAGGTGCGATATAGGGTCCTTTTTTCAATGATCTTGGCATAATTTCTCACCTATTTATTTTCTCTTAGCTCTTCTTTTAACGATATATTGGTCGGTTCTGGCGTTCTTACGGGTTCTTTTGCCCTTTGTGGGAACACCCCAGGGTGTACAGGGCTGTCTGCCGCCTGAAGACCTTCCTTCACCGCCGCCCATGGGATGGTCAACCGGGTTCATGGCAACACCGCGGACAGAAGGTCTTCTTCCCATCCATCTGCTGCGCCCAGCTTTTCCGATTTTCACGTCTCCATGTTTTTCATTTCCGACTCTTCCGATTGTGGCCTTGCATTTAAGATGAATCATCCTGACTTCACCTGAAGGCAAAAGAACCTGAGCATAATTGCCTTCCTTGGCCATCAGTCTCGCATATGCGCCTGCGCTTCTGACTATCTGGCCACCCTTGTTCTGTTTCAGCTCAATATTGTGAATCCTTGTGCCAGTAGGAATATTTTCAAGGGGCATGCAATTACCAGGCTTTATATCTGCGTGGGGGCCTGTCTCAAGAATGTCGCCTACTTTGACCTCAAGGGGAGCCAGAATATATCTTTTTTCCCCGTCAGCATAAACAAGCAGGGCAATTCTTGCACTTCTGTTGGGATCATATTCAATTGCTGATACCTTTGCAGGAATGCCATCCTTGTCACGTTTGAAATCAATGATACGATATATCTTTTTTGCTCCGCCGCCCCTGTGTCTGGCAGTGATCCGCCCGTAAGAGTTACGGCCTGCACGTTTTTTCAGCTTTTTGGTCAGCCGCCTTTCAGGCCTGGTCTTTGTAATTTCCTCAAAAGAAAGGTATTCCTGAGAGCGCCGCCCGGGAGATGTCGGTTTTGTCTTAATTATTGTTGACATATATGTACCTCTTTAAACACCTTCAAAAAATTCAATTCGTTGTCCTGGCATCAAAGTAACTATGGCTTTTTTCCAGTCAGATCGTTTCCCTATAATCCTTCCGCGCTGTTTTACCTTGCCTTTGACCTGGATAGTTCTGACCTGCTGCACCTTGGTCTGAAAGCCCTGTTCCACAGCCTTTTTTATCTCAACCCGGTTGGCTCTCTTGTCCACCTTGAAGGTGATCTGGTTATGCAATTCTTTTTGAAGGGTTGTTTTTTCAGTAATCACAGGGCCCCTGATAATGTCATATGATTTCATCTTACGCTAATCTCCCTTCTATATTTTTAATTGAGGATTCAACCAGAAGAAGGTTTTTGTATTTCAGAATATCCACCACATTGAGCCCAGGGGTTTTTATCACTTTAACACCAGGCACATTTCTGGAAGAAAGCAAAAGATTTGTATCCTCAGCATCAGATACAATCAAAAGGTTCTCAAGCCCAAGGGCATCCAGAACTTTTACAAAGGATTTGGTTTTAACGGTATCAAGGTTAAAATCATCAATCACAAAAACAGTGCTGTCTTCAACCTTGGAGCTTAATGCCATTTTCAGGGCCAGCTTACGTACCTTTTTAGGCACCTTGATTGAATAGGATCTCGGGCTGGGTCCGAAAATTACTCCTCCGCCTTTTCTCAACGGTGATTTTATACTGCCGGCACGTGCATTACCGGTGCCTTTCTGCCTGAAAAGTTTTTTTGTGCTGCCTTTCACCATACCCCTTGTCTTACACGCAACAGTCCCGGCCCGTTTTGCAACGAGCTGGGACCGGACAACCTGGTGAAGAACGCTTGTTTTAACGGGTGTGTTGAAAATCGCGTCAGGAAGCTGAGTCTCAGACACTTTTTCACCTGCACTGTTCAATACATCTACAACAGCCATATTCTTCCTCATAAATTTTGATCAGCTATGCATCACTGCGATATGAATGCAATACCCATAGCCGCGTTTTTGTCTCAATTCAGATGCGAGATACGCAGTTCCCGCGTCTTTAGCTATTTTCTGTCAGCCTTTCTTACTTCCAGTATCCCTGTTTTAAATCCCGGAACAGGGCCTTTTACCAGCATAATATTGTCTTCAGGCCTGATATCCACAATTGTAAGATTCTTTACGGTAACCCTGTCGGTTCCCATGTGGCCTGGCAGTTTTTTCCCCTTGAATACCCTTCCCGGCCATGCACTATTACCGATTGAACCGGGTTTTCTGTGGTTTCTGCAACCATGGGTTTCAGGGCCGCGACCAAAGCCATGGCGTTTAACCGTGCCCTGGAATCCACGTCCCTTTGAAATTCCCGAGATATTCACTTTATCTCCCACGGAAAACACATCCACCCCTATTGTTGCACCTGGCTCCATATCTGCTGCCTGCTGCGTTCTGAATTCTCTTAAGACCCTAAAACCTTTGCCACCGGATTTTTTAAGATGCCCTGCAATGGGTTTATTCAATTTTTCAATCTTTTTTTCATCAAATCCGAGCTGAAGCGCGTCATACCCGTCAGAATCCTTTGTTTTAACCTGGGTAACAACGCAGGGACCAACCTGCACAACCGTAACAGGAACAAGTTTCCCATCAGAGGAAAACACACTGGTCATCCCGATTTTTTTTCCAAGCAATCCACTCATAATTGGTTCCTGTTATTGCCTAAAGTTTAATTTCCACATCCACACCAGGTGAAAGATCCAGTTTCATCAATGCGTCAACTGTCTGCTGGGTGGGTTCCAGAATATCCATCATTCTTTTATGCGTTCTGATTTCAAACTGTTCCCGTGATTTTTTATTCACATGGGGAGAACGCAGCACAGTGAATTTGGTGATACGTGTCGGAAGCGGCACCGGGCCTACAATCCTGGCGCCGCTCTTCCTTGCGGTATCAACAATATCAGCTGAAGACTGATCAAGAAGCTTATGATCATAGGCCTTGAGCCTGATTCTTATTTTAGTTTTCAACATGATAACGCACTTATCCTAAATTATTCTATGATTTCACCGATAACGCCGGCACCGACAGTTCTTCCACCTTCCCTGA
>CAYUOB010000123.1:0-8092 GCA_964446145.1 uncultured Desulfobacula sp. | reverse complement strand
GCTGTAATTCAAGTTCCTGACGGGTTCTTTTTGCTATTTCTTACTATGATAACTTGGCATCCATTATCAGGATTTCCGATATACTGGACAAGATTACGGAATATAATCCGGACGGTGATCTGGATATCATTGACCGTGCATATATTTATTCTGCCAGGGTGCATGAAGGCCAGGTAAGGCTGTCTGGCGAGCCGTATCTGTCGCATCCTCTGGAGGTTGCTGATATTCTGGCTGATATGAGGCTGGATGTTGAAAGCATTGCTGCTGCACTTTTGCATGATGTCATTGAAGACACTCCTGCAACAAGAGAAGATATAGAGCAGATGTTCGGCCATGGAGTTGCCCATATTGTATCAGGAGTAACAAAGCTTTCTGCGCTTCCTTCTTCCACAAAGATTGCAAGGCAGGCGGAAAGTTTGAGAAAAATGATCCTGGCCATGGCGGACGATATAAGGGTTGTGCTGATCAAGCTTGCAGACAGGCTTCACAATATGCGCACCCTCAAATATCATCCCACCCCTGAAAAAAGGGCAGCCATTGCACAGGAAACCCTTGATATCTATGCTCCCATTGCTGCGCGTCTTGGAATTTTCTGGATAAAATATGAACTGGAGGAGATTGCCTTTTATTATACCCAGCGCGAAGAATATGAACGGATCAATGCTCTGGTCAACAGGGCAAGGGATGAGAAAGATCTGTATATCCGCAATGTAAAGGCAAAACTTGCTGAGAAACTTAAGGAGAACGGGCTGGAAGGAGAGATAAAAGGGCGGTATAAGCAGCCTTACAGCATTTATCAGAAAATGAAATCCCAGAACCTTGAGTTCAGCGAGATCTATGATCTTATCGCCTTCAGAATTATTCTTGATACCATCCCCCAGTGTTATGCTGCCATGGGAGTCATTCATTCCATGTGGAAGCCTATTTATAATAAGATCAAGGATTATATAGGCAACCCGAAACCCAATATGTATCAGTCCATCCACACGACTGTAATCGGCCCCAAAGGGGAGCGTGTGGAAATCCAGATCAGGACAAGGGAGATGGATCGCATTGCAGAGTCAGGCATTGCTGCTCACTGGAGCTATAAGGAAGGAACAAGGATAGATGAAAATACCGGAGAGCTGTTTGCCTGGGTCAGAAATCTTGTGGAGAACCAGGAAAATTACCATGATCCTGATGAATTCCTGGAAAATGTGAGGATTGACCTTTACCCGGATGAAATTTATGTGTTTACCCCGCTTGGTGAAATTAAAACTCTTCCCAAAGGCGCCACACCTGTTGATTTCGCCTATATGATTCACACTGAGGTGGGGGCTGAATGTACTGGAGCCAAAGTGAACGGTAAGCTTGTTCCGCTTGCCCATGAGCTGGAAACCGGAGATACCATAAACATAATTACAACCAAGGGACATACCCCGAGCCCTGACTGGCTGAATTTTGTAAAAACAGTCAAGGCACGAACCAAAATCCGTGCCTGGATAAATGCAAGGGAAAAGGAAAGAAGCTATACCCTGGGCAGGGAAATGTGTGAAAAGACTTTTAAAAAGAAAAATCACAATTTCAATGCCCTGATGAAATCAGGCGAGATACGCAAGGTTGCGGAAGAATTCGGATTCAAGACAGAGGATGACCTGATAGCCCATGTGGGATTTGGCAAGATAACTCCACTGCAGGTATTCAACAAGGCCCTGCCTGAATTTGAAAAACAGGAGGCCAAGGAAAAAAGCATACTCCAGAAACTGGTTGGAAAACGCAAGAAAAAAGACGAAACAGGAATTATTGTCAAAGGGCTTAATGATATACTTGTAAGATTTGCAAAATGCTGCAATCCGCTTCCCGGAGACAGGATTGTGGGATATATCACCCAGGGTCAGGGTGTTACTGTGCACAGAAAAGGGTGTAAAAATATATTGAAAATGAGCCGGGAACGCAGAATTGATGTGCAATGGAACAATGACCCTTCCCACACCTATCCTGTAAGCATAAAGATAAGGACAGATGACAGGTTCGGGCTTCTTGCAGATATAGCTTCGGTTATCAGCAAATATAAATCAAATATCCTGAATGCAAGAAGCCAGACAAATGATGAGGGAATCGGAATGTTTTATTTTACGCTCCTGGTTGAAAGTTCTGATCAGCTCAGGAGCATAATGGCGGACATCAAAAGGGTAAAAAAGGTTATTGATGTCAAACGGATTGTAAGTACAGAATAACAGCCGGGTTTTATCTTCAGGAGGCTTTGATTACCTTTCCGGCTTTGATGCAGCTTGTACATACATCTATTTTTCTGACACATCCCGGTTTGATGACAGCCCTGACCCTCTGAAGGTTCGGGTTGAAAATTCTTTTGTTCAGATTATGGGCATGGCTGACATTGTTGCCAACCATGGGCTTTTTGCCGCAGATTGCACATTCTCTTGACATATCTATGACTCCTATTTTTTTATGCAAAATAATAACTTGGCATTAATATACCAAAACAGCAGACAAGTAAAGAAGTTTTTAGTTTTTGTCTGCCAATGCCCTGCATCCCGGTATTTTTTCAAGGGCCTGCCTGCTCTCCTTTGAATCGGGATAATGCTCGACAAGATACTCGTACCGCTTCAGGGCTGCCTTGTATTTTTTTGTTTTGTAATAAAAATTGGCAACATAAAGTTCATGGCCTGCCAGGTTTTCCAGGCATGCTTTTATATTTTTTGCCGCTTTTTTGGCATATTTGTTTTTTGGATACCTGTTTATGAGGCGCCTGAACAGAGCAAGGCTGTTTTTAGCAGGAGTATGGTCGCGGTCTACTGTACCGATCTGTTTGAACCAGCACATGCCGGTCTGATAAATGACATAGGGGATTGCATCGTTTTTTGGATGCATTTTTTCAAATTCTTCATATGCCAGTGCTGCTTCATCATATTCTTCAAGAAAAAAATGTGCATCCGCAATCTTGAGTTCTGCCAGAATGGCATACCGGCTGAACGGATACCAGTCCTTGAGATCTGTATATGCTTTTACAGCTGTTTTGTAGTCCTTGTCCATGAAGGCGGATGAACCTTCTGCAACAAGTTCATCCGCTGTTTTTTCCATTTCCTGGGATGTTTCAAATAAAGCGCATCCCGTGAACACCAGGCCAATAATAAATACTAAGATCAGATTTTTCATCATGACAGATTCTCAATAAAATGTTCAGCAGAGACAGCAGCAATGGCAGCATCGCCTACTGCTGTGGCTATCTGCCTTAAAGGAGTGTTTCTGACATCTCCTGCAGCAAAAATTCCGGGCACAGAGGTCTGCATTGATGAATCAGTCACAATAAATCCCCCCTGGTCTGTTTCTACGATGTTGTTCAGGAAAGATGTATTGGGCAGAATACCGATCCAGATGAAGCAGCCGTCAGCCTTTAGATTCTTTTCTTCTCCTGTTTTCACATTTTTGACTCTTACGGATTCCACCCCGAAAAAGCCATCCATACCCACTGCAACACTGTCCCATATGAATTCAATTTTATTATTTTTAAATGCCCGTTCCTGAAGTATTTTTGTGGCGCGCAGTTTGTCCCTTCTGTGAACCAGATAAACTTTTTCCGCAAATTTTGTAAGGTAAATGGATTCCTGCACCGCAGTATCTCCACCTCCGACGGCAACAACGGTTTTGCCCTTGAAAAATGGAGCATCGCATGTGGCGCAGAAGGAAACGCCTTTCCCCATGAATTTGTCTTCTCCTATGCCAAGGTTTCTGGGAGAAGCGCCTGAGGCTATTATAATTGCTTTTGCGGTAAGTTTGCGGTCTTTCAGGTTGATCTGTTTTAACTGGTCTGAAATTTCAAGAGACAGAACCTCGCCGCTTTCAATTTTCAATCCCAGCTGTTCAGCCTGAGTTCTTATTTTTTCAGCAAGGTCATATCCTGAAAGACCTTCCGGAAACCCTGGATAATTTTCTATCCAGTCGGTCACCAGAATCTGTCCTCCCGGCACTGTTTTTTCCAGCACAAGAACATTCATCCTAGCCCTGGCAGCATAAATTCCAGCTGTCAGACCTGCAGGGCCAGCTCCAATAATAATCAGATCATAATCAGCCTGGGTCATTGTCTCCTCCTTATAAAACTCCTTTAATTGTTTCTTCGAGTTTTTCCTTTGCAACCATTCCGGTTATCTGGTCCGCAATTGTTCCGTTCTTGAAGAAAATAAGGGTTGGGATAGCCTGTACCCCGTATTTGCTGGGACTGACCGGGTTGTTATCCACATTGACTTTAACAAATACCATTTTATCCCCGTACTCTTTTTCAAGGGCATCCACTGTGGGAGCAATCGCCTTGCATGGCCCGCACCAGGGCGCCCAGAAATCTACCATTACTGGTTTGTCAGAGTTGAGAACTATTTTTTCAAATTCATCATCTTCAATTTCAAGTATATGGTGTGTCATGGCAACCTTCCTAAAATTTATCATTAAAAATTCAGCGCAAAATATATGGATTTATTATAGGTTTGTCAATCCATATGGTTTGTCAGGGTCTTCATATGATTTTACCAGTTTTCACCCAGAATTTCAAAATAGGCTCTTGGATGAGCGCATGCAGGACACATTTCAACGGCCTCGGTTCCTTCGTGAACATATCCGCAGTTCCTGCACCTCCATTTGACTGTGGTGGTTTTTTTGAACACTGTGCTGTTCTCAATATTGGCGGCAAGTTCTTTGTATCTTTTTTCATGCTGTTTTTCTGCCACGGCAATCATTTCAAATATGGTTGCTATGGCTTCAAAACCCTCTTTTCTGGCAGTTTCTGCAAATTCAGGATACATTGTTGTCCATTCATATTCTTCGCCTGCAGCAGCAGCTTTGAGGTTCTCAAGAGTGGAGCCTATCACTCCTGCAGGAAAAGAACCTGTAATCTGAATTTCTCCGCCCTGAAGAAATTTAAAGAACCGTTTGGCATGTTCCTTTTCCTGGTTGGCGGTTTCCGTAAAAATATCGGAAATCTGGACAAATCCTTCTTTTTTTGCAGCACTTGCAAAATATGTGTAGCGGTTTCTTGCCTGGGATTCCCCTGCAAATGCGGTTAACAGATTTTTTTCAGTGGCACTTCCTTTTAATTCGGTCATGATTTGATTTCTCCTGTTCTGACAATTAGTGAACAATGAAAATAACAGCCGGTAAAATTTCAGGGTCTGTTTATGAAATAATATGAATTTCAATGTCCGGATAATTCGTATTTATACTATATCCTTTTGCCTTTTAAAAGGATTTACACTGCTTCCTGGATTAAATCCGGACTTGACTTGGGTTCGTGTTATCCATTACAAACTGGAATCATCGGCAAATATATATTATCCAGGGAATATAATGAAAAAAATTGTTTTTATTGGTTTGATCTTGTTTTTTACATCGGGAATGCAGTGTGCTGCAGGAGCGTGCCAGCAGTTTTCCTGTGTGCTGCAAAGAGCCAGGGCCGGCAACCTTGAAGCAATGTGTGAACTTGGCAGGCTGTATTTTTATGGAAAAGGCACATTAAAGGATCCGTTCAAAGCCAAGTGCTGGGTAAAAAAAGCATATGACATGGGCAGCAGAAAAGCGCAGAATCTTTGGTACGACCTTGAATTATGGCAATATCCGGGACAATGCGGGAGTTTTGACGATGAACCCCTCCATGCCCATGATATGAAGGGGCAGATATTTACAGAACCTCTGACGGGAATGCAGTTTGTTCATGTCCCTGCAGGCTGTTTTGTTCCGGGCTGTCATGACAAGCCCGGTTCAGGAGCTGAAGAGCATAAAGTATGTGTTGAATCGTTCTGGATGGGCAGATTTGAGGTAACCCAACAGGTCTGGCAGAAGGTCATGGGTGCAAACCCATCCATGGCTGCCGGTAAAATGCAGAATCCAGTTGAAAATATATCTGTTGCAGATGTGGAAAAATTCATTAATATTTTGAATTCCAGATCGGAAAACAAGTTTTCCCTGCCGACGACAATACAATGGGAATATGCCTGCAGGAACGCAGGTATGAACGTGTCATGCAGTCCTTGGCCCGGAAAAGACGGCCAGATCCGCCCCGGTGCAAACTGCGGAACATGCAGCAGCGGCAGTTATCATGGAGAAACAGCTCCTGTAGGCAGTTTCCCGGCCAGTGAACTTAACCTTTTTGACATGGCAGGAAATGTCATGGAGTGGTGCAGGTTTGCCGGAGACGATGTTAACAGCCCGGGTGTCTCTGGCAATCCTGCCATGGGAGGCTCGTTCATTGATAATGCATCGCAGATTTCATGCTCCGGAGTAAAAATATTCATACGCGGGATGAAATCCGGATATATAGGATTCAGGCTTATTCTGGAAAGACAGAGCAGATAAATTCATTCATGCGGTCAAGGCTTATTTTTTTCACCACTGCCCTGCCTATTTGTTCAAGAAACACAAAGAAAAGTTCCTGCCCCTGTTTTTTTTTGTCTTTTGATGCTGCCGTGGCTATGCCGGATGCCGGAGCTGTCAGGCTGACAGGCAGGTTAAGACCTTTCAGAAGCCGGGTTATGCGCAGAACATCTTTGTGTGTGATCAGGCCTTTTCTTTCCGAGAATATGGCAGCAGCAGCCATTCCCATGGAAACAGCAGAACCGTGCCCGGGATTTTCAATTTTTTCAATTGCATGCCCGATTGTATGTCCGAAATTGAGTTTTCTGCGTTCCCCTGATTCTTTTTCATCCAGCTGAACTATTCTGGATTTAATGCTCACTGAATCTGCCACAAGTCTGAAAATCGTATCATGGTCAAGGTTCAGGGCTTTTTGTTGGTTTTTTTCAATGAATTCAAATAATTCTGCATCAAAAATCAGGGCATGTTTTACAATTTCCGCAAGTCCGTTGGATATCTCGCATGGAGGCAGGGTATTCAAAAGCTCAATGTCGCAGATAACAAATTCAGGTTGATTGAAAACTCCAACAAGGTTTTTGTAGGCATTCAGGTTGACCCCGTTTTTTCCTCCTACGCTGGCATCCACCTGCGACAGAAGGGAGGTGGACACAAAACCGAATTTTATGCCCCTTAAAAAAATTGAAGCTGCAAATCCTGTGATATCGCATACAATACCGCCGCCAATACCCACAATAAAATCCGAGCGGTCGCATGAGTGTCTGACCAGCTCGTTCAGGATGGTTTCAATTGTGGCAATATTTTTAATGTTTTCTCCTGTACCGATTGTAATGACAGGAAGGTCCGGAAAATCCCTGTGATAATGTTTTTTTATGTTTTCATCTGTTACAATGATGGTTCTGCCTTTGGCTGGGAGATAAGATTCAAGGTTTTTCAGGCTTTCACCCACATGAATGGATGAAAGCCCTGATTCTCCTCTGACATGAAAACTCTGCATCAATTATTCCTTAATAATGGCATGAATGGCATTCATTTTTGACATGAGAACAGAGAACTGGTCCGGATGCAATGATTGTGCACCGTCGCTCAATGCTTCTTCCGGATGATTGTGCACTTCAATCATTACGCCATCAGCACCCAGGGCGGCACAGGCGCAGGCAAGGGGTATTACCTGATCCCGTATACCTGCGGCATGGCTGGGGTCAACAATGATCGGCAGATGGGTTTCTTTTTTTGCCGCAGGTACAACAGACAGATCAAGGGTGTTTCTGCTGTGCCTGACGAATGTCCTTATCCCCCGTTCGCAGAGTATGATATTTTCATTGCCTTCTTCCATGATATATTCCGCTGCCATGAGCCATTCCTGGAGAGTTGCGGACAATCCTCTTTTCAGCAGCACAGGGCGTGTTGACTGCCCGGCCCTTTTCAGGAGACTGAAATTCTGCATGTTTCTTGTGCCTATCTGTACAATATCTGCATATTCCTCAACCAATGTGAAATTTTCAACATCCATGGCTTCTGTTACGACTGGAAGTCCTGTTTCCTGCCTCACTTTTGCCAGCAGCTGAAGCCCTTTTTCTCCAAGACCCTGAAATGAATATGGTGAGGTTCTCGGTTTAAAGGCTCCTCCTCTGAATAATTGTGCGCCTGCTTTTTTGACCGATTCCGCAATGGTCAGAACCTGGGTTTCATTTTCAACAGCACAGGGGCCGGCAATTACAGGCAGACTTGCATTGCC
>CAYUOB010000122.1:0-8294 GCA_964446145.1 uncultured Desulfobacula sp. | reverse complement strand
AATTGTTAAGGATATATTATGAAACTTCTATTCATAGACGATGAACAGACATTTTTAAAATATCTTGCCAAACGCCTTGTGCTGGACGGATACGAAGTCAAAACAACTTTTTCGGGTGAAGAAGGGGTTGATGCCGCTGCAAAGGAAAATTTCGATGTGGCGGTGGTTGACCTGCAGATGCCGGGGATTGACGGTATTGAAGTTCAGAAAAGGCTCAAGGACCTGCAGCCCACCTTGCCATGCATTGTACTGACCGGGCACGGCAGCGTTGAAAATGCCCTTGAAAGCGGCAAATACAATGCATTTAAATTTTTATCAAAGCCCGTTGACATGGATACTCTGATTGAAACCATCAATGCGGCTTATGATCACAGAATGGAAAAGGAAAAACAGGCCTCCGGTTCTGGCAGCGGGCATACAGATTCTGCAAAAAAAGGCCCCATAACAAAATTGTACGGCAAATTTCGCAAACTGTACGGGGTCGATAAATAATATCTGCATTCTGCAAGCGTTGTCCGTAATGAATCAGCAAGGATAAGGAGGATCCAGTGAATTTAGAAGGTAATGATGCTGCTGTGACAGACAGCAGGTCTTCATCCACATTTTTGAAATCTTTTTTTTCTTTTTCCATTACATTTGTTCTTATGGCTGTTTCCTGGCTTGTGTTGTCAGGAAAATTTGAGCCATTGCTCCTGTTTCTGGGTGGGGTTTCCTGTTTTATTGTTTCCTATTTTTTTCATGACCTGCTTTTCCCTGACCTTAAACCGGAATACATTATAATTTTTTTAAGATTCATTAAATACTGCCCCTGGCTTATCTGGGAAATTGTCAAAGCAAATTTTCATCTTCTGTACCTTTCTTTCCATCCCCGCATGAACGAGCTCATAGAGCCCCAGATCATTACCTTTGAAACCGGACTTAAATCAGATATTGCCATTGCAACCCTTGCCAATTCAATCACCCTGACACCGGGAACCATAACGGTGACAGCGGATAAAGACGGTGTTTTCCAGGTGCATGCCATTGACAATGAATCGGCAGAAGCCCTGCCCGGAGTCATGCTGGAAAAAGTTGCAAAAGTTTTTGGAGAAAAGATATGATTACATTTTTTTTAAGCGTTGCGTTGGGATTATGCTTCATGATGCTGTTTTCAATGTATCGCACCCTTTTTGGCCCCACAGTCCTTGACAGACTCATAGGTGTGAACGCCATAGGCAGCAAAACTGTTATTCTTCTGCTTCTGATCGGATATCTTTATGAGCGTGTTGACATGTTTGTCGATATTGCGCTTGCCTATGCTTTTTTGAACTTTATTGCCGTGCTGGCTGCTTCACGATATTTTCACAAAAGAAAAGGCCTGTACGAGGAATCTTTTATGGAATGATCATTTACCCGGAGTAGCCTCATGGATATAATTGTTATTGCATTATTGGTTTTCGGTCTGATTTTTTTCCTGGGCGGTGCTGTCGGAATTATCCGCATGCCGGATTTTTACAGCCGGCTTCACCCGGCGGGAAAACTGGATACCCTGGGAAGTCTTGCCATGGTTATGGGCCTTGCCCTTTATAACCTTCATCATTTTTCCCTGGAATCTTTTCTGGTGTCCATTAAAATGTTTTTAATTGTATTTTTTGTGTTTCTTGCCAGTCCCACTGCCACCCATTCCATTGTGGATGCAGGAATGAGAGCAGGCCTGCGGCACTGGACAAAAAAGAAACGAAAGGGTTAATCATGCACTGGCCTATTGATTTTATTGTGTTAACCTTTGTGATTTTCTGTGCGATTGCCGCCATTTCCGTGAAGGATTTGCTCGGTACAGCCATATTGTTTGGTGCATATTCTTTTATGATGTGTCTTTTATGGGCAATCATGGGAGCAGTCGATGTGGCTTTTACTGAGGCCTCTGTGGGAGCCGGTGTGAGCACGGTTTTCTTTGTCGCGGCTATTTTCAGAACAAGCAGGAGGACAAAAGATTGAAAATTCTTGGATTTATTGTCGCCTGTATGACAGGTATACTGCTGCTGTACGGCACGGCTGATTTTCCCGCCTGGGGAGACCCTGCATGCCCTGCAGCCACCCATGTGTCAAATGTCTATATTGAAAAGACATTTGAACAGACTCATGTACCCAATATTGTCACGGCTGTTCTGGCTGACTACCGTGGATATGACACCATGTTTGAAACCTCGGTGATTTTCTGTGCCGGTCTTGCATGCTTTCTGCTGTTAAGGGATTTCAGAAAGAAAAAGGAGCATTTTTATCGTCATGTGCCCACAGGAGTTATACTTCATGTGAAAAACACCGAGGAAACCCTGTCCGTTGGAAAGGAATTTGAATATATGGACAGGGAATGGGTGCCCCCTGACCTTATTATTAAAACCGTGTGCAGGATTCTTATTCCATTTATTCAGATATATGCTTTTTATGTGGTTGCGCATGGCGATTTTTCGCCCGGCGGAGGATTCCAGGGCGGAGTTATTTTCGGAGCCAGCCTTATTCTCATTGCCATAGCCTATAATCTTAAAACACTGGTCAAAAGAATAAAGGAGAAAATATTTGGAATATGTGCTGCAGTCGGAGTACTGATTTATGCCGGAATTGCGGCAATCTGCATGCCAATGGGAGGCAGGTTCCTGAATTACGGCAAACTTGCACCTCTGATACCGGGTGATCCTGATCATGTAAGGGCGCTTGGAATGCTTGGAATAGAAATAGGAGTCGGCATTGCTGTAATGGCGGTCATGTGTATTATTTACATAAACATAGTCTCTGAAGGCAGACATGATGAAGGGTTATAGGTAATATTATGACAGATTTACTGCCCATAATAGTGGCAAAGTACAATTACTGGCTTTACGTGATTCTGATGATGATCGGGCTTTATGCCATGATTGCAAAAAATAATTTCATTAAAAAAGTGGTTGGCATGAATATCTTTCAGACAGCCATTATACTGTTCTATCTGTCCATAGGCTATAAGAAGGATGCAACCCTGCCCATTATTGAACTTGCACATGAAGGAGGGCATGGGCCTGTTGTTCATGCCATTGATTATATAAACCCGCTTCCCCATGTTCTTATGCTGACCGCAATTGTCGTGTCGGTTGCAACCTTTGGAGTTGCAATGGCCATTGCGCTCAGGATTTATCAGCGGTATCAGACACTTGAGGAAGATGAGTTAAGAATGCGTTTATCGGAAGAATAAATTATGGATAATTACCCAGTACTCATTGTTGTCGCTCCGCTTCTGGCTGCCCTTTTTGCCGGAATTGCCGCCTGGATAGAGCAGAAACTGTCATATGTCATTGCCTTGCTGGGACTTGGCATTTCCTGTTTTTCCGCTTTCCATGTATTGATAAAGGTCATAACCTGTGGGACCATTCAGTATAAGCTTGCAGGGTGGGCGCCGCCCATAGGTATTGAATACAGGATTGACCTGCTCAATGCAATGGTATTGATGGTTGTTTCTGGAATTGCATTTCTCAATCTTATTGCAAGCTACAGAAGTGTTGAACAGGAAACCAGTGACAGGACAGGCTTTTTCTATACGGTTTATTGTCTGTTCTGTACAGGCCTTTTGGGCGTCACAGCCACGGGCGACCTGTTCAATCTTTATGTCCTGGTTGAGATAACCTCTTTGACAAGCTATACAATGGTTGCTCTGGGAGACAGGGACAGGGGCCCCATTGCAGGCATGAATTATATTTTTGTGGGGGTCATAGGCGCAAGTTTCTATCTGCTTGGAGTCGGATATCTTTACATGCAGACAGGCTCGCTTAATATGGCTGATACAGCTTTGATACTGCACTCCCATCAGGGGTCTTCCATTGTTCTTACGGCATTTATTCTGTGCATGGTGGGGCTGTGGATAAAAATGGCCTTTTTCCCTCTGCATGTATGGCTGCCCAATGCATATACCTATTCTCCTGTGGCATTTTCAAGGGTGGTTGCTCCTTTGATGACAAAGGTCATGATTTACGTAATGATACGGCTGATGATCTCGGTTTTTGGATTTGATTATATTTTTACAACCCTTAACCTTTCAGAAGCTGTGGTGTGGCTTGCCACAATTGCCATTGTGGCAGGCGGGGTAATGGCGCTTGCCCAGAAAAACCTGAAGAAAATGCTGACCTATATAATTGTCTCGGAAATAGGATATATGGTTGGCGGCGCCTGGATGGGAAATCAGGCCGGTATGACAGGTGCAATCCTGCATATTTTAAATGACGCTCTAATGACTTTTGCAATTTTTCTTGCGGTGGGCAATATTGTCTACAGGCTGCACAGGGTGGAACTTGAGGATCTAAAGGGCCTTTTCAGCAAAATGCCGTGGACAATGGCAGGGTTTGTTCTTGCCGCTTTCAGCATAATAGGGGTTCCGCCCACCTGCGGTTTTTTCAGTAAATGGTATCTGATCATGGGCGCCTTTGAAAAGGGCGCATATCATTTTGCGGCAGCTCTTCTGTTTTCAAGCCTGATATGTGCCGTGCTTTTTTTCAGGGTTTTTGAAATATGCTTTTTCCCGCCCGATGATCAGGATTCACATGCCCACGGACACGGACATGGTCATGGCTGTGCCGCAGTTGAAGAGGCTCCTGTATCCATGTTGATCGTTTCAGGACTTGCCGGGGTGTCCCTGATTGTTGCGGGACTGTTTTCAGGAACCATTGTAAATACCATGATTATTCCTTTCCTGAAATGAAGATGACCATAAAATAAAGATGAACAGGATTATTATAAAAAAGGCAAACCAATAAATGGAAACCGTAATTTCAATTAAACCTCTTTTGGCAGTTTTAGTTTCGCTTCTTGTGATCCCGGTTCTGATCTCTTCTTCGGAAAAACCCAATGCAAGAGAATCATGGATATTCATTGCCGGAATAATAAAGTTTTTAATTGTTATTTCCATGCTTCCGGCTGTTCTGCAGGGAAAACAGATCTTTTTCACTCTTTTTAAAATCGTGCCTGGTGCTGATATTGCTTTCAGGGTAGATGGCCTTGGCATGTTGTTTGCCCTTGTGGCTTCATCTCTTTATATTATTACTTCCATATATTCCATAGGTTATATGAGAGGGCTCAATGAGCATGGGCAGACAAGGTTTGTATGCTTTTTTGCCCTTGCAATTTCTGCCACCATAGGAGCTGCTTTTTCCGCAAACCTTCTTACTCTTTATCTTTTTTATGAAGTGCTGTCGCTTGCCACCTATCCCCTTGTTACCCATCATCAGAATGCAGAGTCAAAGATATCCGGCAGAAGATATCTGAGCTTCATTCTTGGTACATCCATAGGAATTGTACTGCCTGCCATGATTTACTGCTATCATGTCACAGGTACTCTTGAATTTGCGCCCGGCGGTATTTTTGCGGGGCATCTGAGTCGTCCTGCGGCTGTTGTGCTTCTTCTCATGTTTGTTTTCGGCTTTGCCAAAGCAGGAATCATGCCGGTGCATTCATGGCTTCCTGCTGCAATGGTGGCCCCCACTCCGGTCAGTGCGCTTCTGCATGCTGTTGCAGTGGTAAAGGTTGGTGTGTTCTCAATTGTAAGGGTGATGACCGGAATTTTCGGAATAGACCTGCTTGCGCATTTTCACCTTGGTTTCATGGTGATGATCATTGCATCAATCACAATCCTTGTGGCATCCTGCATTGCCCTTTCCCAGGACGAACTGAAAAGAAGGCTGGCCTATTCCACCATCAGTCAGTTGTCATATATTGTTTTCGGTGTGGCACTTTTATCTCCCAAGGGCCTTATTGGAGGGGTGATTCATATAGTAATGCATGCCTTTGGCAAGATTACCCTGTTCTTTTGTGCAGGCGCAATCTATGTGGCAACCGGCAAGAAATATATCAGCCAGATGACCGGGCTGGGCAGAAAAATGCCCATAACCTTTGCGGCTTTTTTCATTGGGGCTCTGGGAGTCATTGGACTGCCGCCAAGCGGGGGGTTCTATAGTAAATGGAACCTGCTTCTTGGCACCATTGAAGCTCATCATACAGGTTTCATGATTGTGCTTCTTGTGTCGTCATTTCTCAATGCCTTTTATTTTCTGCCCATTGTCTACAAGGGCTTTTTCGGAAAAACCGGGGAAAATCAGCAAGGCCCCGTGAAAATTGAAGAGGCCAATATGTGTATGGTTGTTCCTCTGGTTATTACTGCATGTGTTTCAATAATTCTGTTTTTTTATCCCACCCTTTTTATCAATCTGATAAAAACATGGCTTGGCATATAAAATAAATTCGGGAGAATATGGATATGGGACTTAAAAAAAAGAAATTCAACGGCCAGGAATTTGAAATCCTGGATCATGAGGAGGTTCCGGGTTTCAAGACAGCATTTTATGTCATCATTACCTTTGCCGTTGTTTATTTTATTTATATTTTTTCACATGTATTGCACGGTTAGCTGAGTTCTTGCCGGGTTTATTATATCCTATCTTAAAGGAGTGAACTTAAAAATATGAAAAAAGAACTGACAATTTTTGACAACCCCAGAAACATCAAGCGTTTCCGCATGGGTTTTTTTGCAGTTTTATTGCTTGTCCTCATTGCCGAGGGATTTGTGGAAATGCATGGTGAGTTTGAAGTTGAACATTTTTACGGATTTTTTGCTGTTTACGGGTTTATTTCCTATGTGTTTCTGATATTTGCAGCCAAAATACTCAGAAAAATTGTCATGCGTAAAGAGGATTATTATGATGAATAATTTGGTGCCTCCTGCTGCTGTATTCATACTGGGTTCTTTTTTGATTCCGTTTTTAAGGGGCAAAGCAAAATCAGTATATATGCTTGCCCTTCCGGTTATGGTATTTATAGGGCTTTTAAACCTGTCATATGGCAATATCTGGACAGTGGATTTCTGGGGATATAAGCTGATACTGGGCCGTATTGACAGGCTTTCCCTTGTTTTTTCCTATGTGTTTACCATAATGGCTTTTTTGGGTGTTTTATTTGCCCTGAATGTAAAAGATGACCTTCAGCATGTTTCAGGCCTTGTTTATGTCGGTTCAACACTGGGTGTTGTGCTTGCCGGTGATTTTATTTCCCTTTATCTGTTCTGGGAAATCATGGCAGTAAGCTCCACTTTTCTGATTATTGCATCCAGAACAGATGAATCCCGCAGGGCAGGTTTCAGGTATATCCTCTTTCATCTGTTCGGAGGCCTTCTGCTGCTGGCAGGAATACTCATTTATATCACCAAGAACGGAACAGCGCAGTTTAACTATATAGGGCTGTCAGGTATTGAATCATATCTGATTTTTTTCGGAATTGCCCTGAATGCAGCAGCAATCCCGCTGCATGCATGGCTGCCGGATGCGTATCCCATGGGAACGCCCACCAGTACGGTTTTTTTAAGCGCCTTTACCACTAAATCGGCAGTTTATCTTCTGATCCGTACTTTTCCTGGCGCCGATCTTTTAATCATAATAGGCGGGCTTATGGTATCCCTGCCGATATTTTATGCAGTTCTTGAAAATGATATAAGAAGGGTATTGTCCTACAGCCTGATGAATCAGGTAGGGTTCATGCTGGTGGGGGTCGGCATAGGAACCGAGCTTGCCATAAACGGAGCTGTTGCCCACGCATTCTGCCATATTATCTACAAGGCGCTTTTGTTCATGGCTGCTGGCTCTGTACTTCAGATGACAGGAAAAATAAAATGCACAGAGATCGGAGGTCTGTACAAGACAATGCCTCTGACATGCCTGTTCTGTATTATCGGTGCTGCATCCATATCTGCTTTTCCTCTTTTTTCAGGATTTATCTCCAAATCAATGATCATAAGTGCCTCAGCACATGAAAAATTATTTCTGGTATGGCTTATACTGCAATTTGCTTCCACAGGAGTTGTTGACCATGCAGGAATCAAGGTCCCGTTTTTCACCTTTTTCGGGCATGATTCCGGTATAAGGGCCAAGGAACCTCCTGTCAATATGCTGCTTGCCATGGGTATCGCATCAGCCCTGTGTGTCGGACTGGGTGTATTTTATCAGCCTTTATATAATCTTCTTCCGTTCCCGGTGCACTATACTCCCTATTCAGGGGGCCATGTGATCGGACAGCTGGAGCTTCTTCTGTTTGGCGCCCTGGCATTTACATTGCTGATTTTGTCAGGTTATTATGTTCCTGAGGTCAGAAGCAGGAACCTGGATACTGACTGGACATATCGGAAACTTGGCGGATTTGCATATCGTATGCGTGATCGGGGTTTGAATTCATTGAATCAGATTGCGGTGAGGAGTTTGATGGGTGTAGACAGGACAATTGCCGGTTGTTACTGTGGGGGGGCAGGAGGG
>CAYUOB010000121.1:0-8507 GCA_964446145.1 uncultured Desulfobacula sp. | reverse complement strand
ATCTTATCATGGTAATAAAGAATTCAAGCCATGCAAGACAGGCGACTGCTAATCCGGTTAAAAGTACCAGCAGTATGGTGTTGAACCCGCATCTAAAAGTTCAGATATTATTTAATATATTAAGTTCGTCCATCGACTACATCTTCACAGACCCCCCGTTTGGTGACAATCTCATGTATTCTGAGCTCAATTTTATCTGGGAAGCCTGGCTCAAGGTGTTTACCAACAATGAAAGCGAAGCCATTATCAATAAAAGCCAGAACAAGGGGCTTGGTGAATATGCAAAACTTATGACAGCATCTTTTAAGGAGTGTTTCCGCATATTAAAGCCCAACCGCTGGATCACAGTGGAATTTCATAATTCCAAATCCCATATCTGGAATGCCATTCAGGACAGTCTCAGCAAGGCAGGCTTTGTGGTGTCCAATGTGGCTGTGCTGGATAAAAAACAGGGCAGTTTCAAACAGGTGACAACTTCCATGGCTGTTTCAAAGGATCTGGTAATTTCCGCATACAAGCCAAAGCAGAAATTTTTCACAAGATTTCTTGAACAGGCAGGCACAGGCATGGAAAAGGAATTTATCAGGATGCATCTTTCCCATCTTGAAGCAGAGCCCTGTATTGAACGTACCGAGCAGATGCTTTATTCCAGAATGCTTTCCTATTATGTGCAGAGAGGATATGCAATTCGATATGATTCCAGCACTTTTTTTAAAATGCTCCATGAAAATTTTAAAACAGAAGACGGGTACTGGTTTAATCAGGAGCAGATTGAAGATTATCATGAATATAAAAAGAAAATGAAACTTGAAGGCATGTCTGAAATTCACGGCGGACAGATGGTTTTGTTTGTCAATGATGAAAAATCAGCCCTTATCTGGCTTAATGCCTTTCTTGACAAAAACAGAACATACAGTGAAATTTCAACTGCCTTTAACAAGGTGGCAACTTCTGTTAATGATGAAATGCCTGAACTGCGCGATATTCTGGATGAAAATTTCATCAGGGAAAATGACCGGTACAGAAGGCCTGTTTCAGAAAAGGAAAAACTTTCCATTACAGAAAAAAGGCGCAAAGCTCTGCTTAAGGAATTTGACTCCCTTCTTCTTGAAGCCAGAAATTCAAGAAAAAAAATCAAGGCATGCAGAAAAGAAGCTCTGGCAGCAGGATTTGAGCATTGTTATAAAAATGAAAGATATCAGGATATTCTGGTTTTATCAGAAAAGCTTAACAGAAAACTTATGGAAAATAATGCTGAAATAAATGAATTCATTGAAATTGCCCGGATCAGGACCCAGGGGATATAGGTTTTAATAATATGGATTACAGCATCGGTGCAACCGTTATAAGCAAAGTCCACAGGGATAAGGGATATGGAACCATAATCGGGTTTTCAGGATTTGATAATGAACTTGTGGATGTCATATATGAAACAGGACAGAAAATTGTATGCAGGCTGGAAGACCTTGAAGAGGTAAAAGATGTGATCACAAGTTTTATCAATGGCAGATTTTCTTCTCCCCATGCATTTGTCTGCCGGTTTTTATCTGTTCTTCTTCAGGGCAGGCTTACTGAAAAATCACTGGTGTCATCTGTGAATTATAAAATTCAGCCACTTCCCCATCAATTGCTGGCAGTTGATTTTGTCATGAACCGGTTCAGGCCAAGATGCCTGATTGCAGATGAGGTGGGACTTGGAAAGACCATTGAAGCCATTCTGGTATTTCAGGAATACAAATTAAGGGGAATGGCCAAACGGACGCTTATTGTGGTTCCGTCAGGGCTTGTGCTTCAATGGCATGAAGAGCTTGTATCAAAATTCAATGAGCATTTTGTTATTTATAACACGGAATATGTTAAGACCCTGAAGCAAAGTTTTGGCGAAGATACAAATGTATGGAAACTCAATGATAAAATCATTGTTTCCATGGATACCATAAAGCCAGGCAAGATTCCCGCAGATCTTTTATCCGATAATGAGGTAAAAAAACGGCAGTGGCATAACAAGAATATGTTTGAGGATGTTTTAAGGGCAGGGTTTGATATTGTTATTATTGATGAAGCCCATAAATTATCCAAAAAAAACGACAGGGCTGAATCCTTAAGGTTCAAGCTTGGCAGGCAGTTGAGCCGGGTTGTGCCTGTTTTTATTCTTCTGAGTGCAACTCCCCATCAGGGAGATGAGGACCTGTTTTTTCATCTTCTGCAACTGGTTGATCCGGTATTGTTTTCAGACAGAAAAATGCTGACACCGGAACTTGTCAAAGAGGTTTGCGTGAGAAACAAAAAACGGGCAGTTGTTGATTTTGACGGCAAAAGAATATTTAAACACAGGCTGACATCTTTTTGCAATATCACACGTACCAGTGATGAAAACAGGGAAGAGCTGCTGCTGTATGATCTTGTAACAGAATATGTATCTGACTGCTACAATATTGCCGTAAGAAAAAACAACCAGTTTCTGGTCATGCTGGTCATGCTTTTCCAGCGCATTGCATCATCCAGCAGTTTTGCCATTGAAAAATCAATGAAACGCAGAAAATCTTTTCTTGAATCCTTAAAGCAGAAGCAAAACGGTTCCAAGGATGCTGAAAATGAAAAAACTGATGTTGTCATCATTGACGATAAAGAAGCTGATGCACTTTTTACCCATGCATTTTCAGGTTCCTTGACAGACATTGAACATGAAATTGATATGGTTGACAGGTGCATTGAGGCTGCTGAAAAGATTACATCTGTTTTTAAGGATAAAAAATTAAAAATTTTGATCGACCTGATTGAAAAATTAAAAATAAAGGAAAATGATCCTGACCTGAAACTGATTATTTTTACTGAATTTCGTCCAACCCAGGATGGAATTATCAGGTTTCTTGAAAAGTTCGGGTATGAATGTGCCTTTATCAACGGTTCTCTTTCAAGGGAAGCAAAAAATGAACAGGTGGCTCTTTTCAGGGAAAAAAAGCAGATACTGGTATCAACCGATGCAGGAGGAGAAGGCATAAACCTTCAGTTCTGTCATTGCATAGTAAATTTTGATCTTCCCTGGAATCCATCAAGGCTTGAGCAGAGAATAGGCCGTATAGACCGTATCGGCCAGCAGCATAACTGCCTTGTTTTCAATTTCAGGCTGACAGATACAATAGAAGACAGGGTAAGGGAAATTCTTGAAACAAAGCTTGATCTTATAAAAGAACAGTTTGGCGAAGACAGGTATGCTGATGTGCTGGATGTGCTTGAAGATGAGTTTTCCTTTGAAAAAATTTATGTGGATGCCATCAATAAAAAAGAAAAGGAAGATGCTGAGCTGGAGAGTTATGCTGTCCGGATATTTGAAAGGGCAAAAGAAATTTTGCAAAAAGGGGATTTGCTGATTCCCTTTTCTGAAACAGATGAAAAAATGGCTGCAAAACTGATTAACTCCAGCAATCATCTGATTCGGAAAATGATTTTTTCGTTTCTGCAGTCACAGAAAATTTCCATTAATGAATACAAATCAGAAAAAGGGCTTTTTTATTTTAAAAACCCTTTCAGCGGTGAAGAACAAAGGTATATTACTTTTGACCCTGAAATTTCATTTAAATCTGAAAAATATGAGCTGCTAAACCTTGAGCATCCTTTGTTAGAACAGGTTAATTCCTACATAAAAAAAACAGATGATTTCGGCATGGTCTCTGCCATTTGTTTTGATATCAATAAATTTTCAGGCATTCATGGGCTCTGGTTTGTTTTTATGCTGACCATTACCAATAATATTGACAAAACTTATACCACAATTCTTTCTGTATTCATGGAAGATGAAGAATTCTGCAACAACAGAATCAGTGCGTATTTAAACAAAGGCGTGTTTGATAAATACGATATTGTCCAGAATTACAGATATTCGGGCAGCATTGATCTTATAAAAGAAAATGCATTTAATCATGCAAGAAAAAAAGCAAAGGATATTTTTCTGGCAACAAAGCTTGACTGGATAAATGAGATTGAAAAATATGAAAAAAAGGCAGAAGAATATTTTGCCCACAGAAAGAATTTGATTTCACGGATCAAGGTTGACAATATAAGAATATCAAGGGAAAAGAAAAATATCAGGCAGCGGGAAAAGGAGATTGAGCTTCTTAAAAGAAAAAAAGTGATTGTTCCTGATTTAAGGATCGGGCAGATTGCCTATGTTGAATTCCGGTAATCTCCTTTCATTGCCGGGCAAGGTCACACCGGGATGAAAAATCAGGCAGTTTATGACTGCTGTTATTATCGGACATAATGGGGAGGTGAAATGACATCATCTGAATTAATAAAAGAGCTTTTTCTTTCTTTCAGAGCCAGGGATGAGAAAGGCTTTCTTACGGCTGCACAGGAATATATTGCATCAGAGAAGCGCAAAAAACATAATATTGTTGTAAGAGAGCTTGAAAAAGCTTTATACGCCACAGGTCTATCCAGACACTCCTTTTCAGAGCGGCGTTTTAAAAACAGTCAGCCCATACCCAGGGACAGCGAAAAAGGGTTTCCGCTTCTGGAGATAAAACATTTTCATGAAGATTTTGATAATCTTATCCTGAAAAAAGACACCAGGGCACAGCTTCAGCAGATTATCAGGGAATTTAAGGATTCTGATATTCTTGCAACATATAACCTGACTCATAAAAAGAAAATCCTGCTGTGTGGAAAACCCGGAACAGGTAAAACATTTTCAGCCCGGATCATAAGCTCGGTTTTAGATATCCCTCTTGTTTATGTCCGGATTGATTCCATCATATCATCATATCTGGGAGAAACTGCTGCAAATTTAAGAAAGGTTTTTGATTATATAGAAAATGGGGTATGGATCGTTCTGTTTGATGAGTTTGATATTATAGGGAAAAACCGGGATGATATTCATGAGCATGGAGAAATCAAAAGAGTGGTCAACAACTTTCTTCAAATGCTTGACAGCTATGATTCAAAAAGTATTATTTTTGCTGCAACAAACCATCATAATCTTCTTGATCCTGCCATCTGGAGGCGTTTTGATGATGTGATCCATTATGAACTGCCGGATTTTAAAGCACGGAAATTATTGTTTGACCAATATTTAAGGCCCATAAAAAGAGAAAACCATGTTGATCTTGATAAAGCTGCAGAAAATACAGCAGAATTTTCTCCTGCCGACATCAGGATGATCACTGAAGAAGCCATCAAACTTGCAATTCTTGACTCACGGGATTGTTTGTCTCCAAATGATCTGACACTTGCCATAGAAAAATTTTCAAGACGTGAAAGTATTAAATCAGATAATAATGGAACAAGATGATCATGAATCGCTATGAACACCTGACTTTGCCAATTTTCAAAACTGAAATTGAAAGAAAAAAACAGGGCAGAGGTGGCGGATACAAAAAATCTGAAAACAGGCAAAAAGGTTTTTTTGCAAAAAACACCATTAAAAAAGCTGATGAACTGATATCTTCTTTTAAAAGGATACAAAGCAGATTTGCAGGAAAAATTGATCCAGGCCTGATTTATGAGATTCAGATTAATCAGTCTGTATTTGTACAGGGTTTTGAGGATTTACTTACATCAATGGGAATTCGTGTTTTGTCAATTGCTGAAAACACACCGGATGATCATGTCCCTGCTGAAATTAAATTTTTCCCGGGAATAAATATCAGAAAATCAGGATGTCATCAAAAAGCCTGGAAAATTTATACAAGACAGCCCAAAAATTTACCAACACCTCCTGTCACAATTGCATTGCTTAATGTGGACAAATGGATAAACGATCAGAGCAGAATGCAGCAATACTGCCTTTCTGTAATGTTTGAGCATGAGAAAGCAATCAATCTGTATAATACCATAAGAACGAATATCCAGACACGGGTCAGGATGTAATATATAAAGGTGAAATATTGAGCTGGCAGGTATTGTTATTCAACCAATTTATCCAGAATTTGTCTCCATCAGGAAAAAAAATCCTTGTTGATGGAACTTCCTTATGCTCAACAACGCCATTTATCAATCTGTTAATTAAAAAGGGAATTAAATATACAATTATTAACTCAACCATGGAACTGGTCAGGGCTGCCAACACTTCCGCCAGTCTTATTATTGCTGATCAATCAGAAAAAAGTTTTTCCATTCCGGAATCCATTAGAAATTCCTGGCAGACGGTTATTGTGGATTATAATAGTCTGCCATTTAATATTGATTACAGCTTATATAAAAGCCTGTCTCAGGACGAACTGCTGGAAATCCTGGAATATTCTTCACAATTTCCAGCACAATTAATAAATCACAAAAATATTGAAGCTATTTTAAAAAACTCCTTAAAAAACAGATTGACCCGAAAAAATACCTCTCTTGAGCAGATCTTTGCTGAATTCATAAAACAAACTGAAAGCTTAACATATAATGATATTTTGAAAATCGGGATTTTCTGGGGAGAATATGTATATAACTGCTGCCGGCTCTCCAAAAATCCTGATCAGACATTATTGCACCGGATTGATTCTGTTATTCTGACTTTTGTACTTGATTCCGGATTAAAAGACCTTCCATATGAAGCAGTTTCTGATTTTAAATCAGTTGAGCGGATTTGTGGTTATATAAAATATCTTGGATTTGCAAAAAATGCACTTTTATGTCTTGACGGTATGGGCTGGGCCGAGTGGTTTATATTGAAAACATATTTAAAAGAAGCTTTTGATATCAGTTTTAAGGAAAAACCAATTTTTTCAATGATTCCTTCCACAACTGCAATTTCACGATCTGCAATTTTTTCAGGCAGAATAACTGAAATCTATCAAACAAAATATCCCAATGAAAACAAAATGTTCAAGGAAAATTTTCACCAGGCCAAGTTATTTAAAAATAATGATCAAATTACAAATGATTCTGTTTTAGGCTACACTACCATAGCAAAAATTTACAATCTGTTTGATGAGACCGCCCATAAGACAATCATCAATGCAAATTGTCTTTCAAAAGATACATATTTCAAAATTGTTGAGCAGTATCTGCATCAGACAAAAATAATAACCGAGATAAAAATTTTAGTGAATAATAATTTTAAAGTTTTTATCTGTTCAGATCATGGATGTACCATTGCAAAAGGCAATGGGCATAAAATTGAAAAATATCTTATTGATTCATACTCAAAACGGGGAACCATAATAAAAGACAATTCTGTTTTCAATAACAATAATTATATCAGGTATCAGGTCCCTGTTAAGGGAAAGCCAAATGTGATACTGGCATCTCCAGGAAAGATGTTTGATCGTTTGAATACCTATAGTTTAACGCATGGAGGAACAGGTATTGAGGAGATTGTTATCCCGTTTGTCGAAATAAAGGAGAATAATTAGATTTAATGATTGGACTTGACCGCCCCATAAAACCGGAATGGATTTATAAGCTGCTGAATATGGTGAATGTGAATGACAAACCATCTGAATATAATGCCCCTTTTGAAAATATTGCAGCAGAATTAACAGGAAAAGAAGGCAAAAGAAAAGTTCGCACCATAATTTTCAGAAGTTTTATTTATTCAATGCAAAATACCAGGGCTTTTATACAATCCAATCCCATCATGGAATTAACCAAATCCCGTTCCCTTGAATTTATGCGCCCTATTTATCTTGCTAAATTAATATTTGACTATGAAATATGCAGATTTATCATCCCTAAATTTCAATTGTATAAAAATAAAAATAATAAAATCAATTTAAAATTGATATCAAAAAAAATGATTCAGGAATACGGGGACAGAGATATAGTTAAAAGGTCTGTACGTTCATTTATAAAAACTTAAACATTTTTTAATGTTTTTTACATGGTAGATAGCAATACAATCGTTCAAAACGCACCGTATAATATTTCAAGTGACCAGTGGAAACATATTATCATGCTCTATGGGAGCTTTTATTTAAAATCAAAATTCATTGATCTCAACGATATAGATTATGATTTGTTTTTTTATTTATCCGGTGACAGCACTTTTCAGGATACAATCAAAGAAAACCATGGTGAAGTTTGGGAATATGTAAGAGATCATTCCCGTAATTTTTTAATAATGCGATGAGTGGAATCTAAAAACACTCAATACGATAATGTGGGGGAAAATGGTACGTGAGCTGGGTTTGCCTGATTTTATAGTTGGGTCGTGAGACAGTTTGGTATGGTTATAGTCGAAATCTCCAGCAATTACTGGACAGACCTGATCAGGCTCCTTGATGTAATTGACAACTCACAAAGGACTCAAAAAATCACTTCAATCGGAACGTTAATATGAGAACCGTTATAATTATTTTTTTATGGGCTGAAAGCTGGAATATACCGACTTTTGCCGCCAAACTGAATATTTTATAAATTTTGGAACTATGGATAATGATAATGAAAAAAAACTGGAACTTTGATGAGGTTATTGACCGGGCCGGAACCGATGCTGTCAAGTGGGAACCCGATGTTTTATCGAATGTTTAGTTTTGGTAACCTAAAATTGACCCATTAAAGCAAGAAATTATAACCCAAAA
>CAYUOB010000120.1:4170-8558 GCA_964446145.1 uncultured Desulfobacula sp. | reverse complement strand
GGGTTTTTTGGATGATGATGAAGCAAAGCAGCGCAGGATGATACATGGTATTCCTGTGATGGGGAAAGTGAGCCAGTTGAGTCAGATAGCACGAACTTTGGATGTCAGGGCTGTGCTGATTGCGATTCCTTCGGCAAGTGCAGCCCAAATGCGTACCATTGTAAAAATCTGCAAGGAAAGCGGTCTTGTTTTTAAAACGCTTCCAGGACTTGGTGAACTCATTGACGGGAAAATTACCCTGAATTCGATCAGGGATGTGGCATACAGAGATCTTCTGGGCAGGGAAGTCGTACAATTGGAGGAAGACAGAATAGGAGAATATATTCAGCATAAAAGAGTCCTTGTAACAGGTGCTGGAGGTTCCATAGGTTCTGAACTGTGCCGGCAGATATGCAGGTTTAATCCAGATAAGATCATATTGTTTGATCAGGCAGAAAGTCCGCTTTATGAAATTGATCTGGAGCTTAAGCGCAGTTTTCCCTATATAAAGGTCATTCCTGTGCTTGGTGATATAAGAAATACTGATCGTCTTGTAGCAGCATTTGATGTTTGCAGACCACATAATGTTTTTCACGCTGCAGCTTATAAACACGTCCCCATGCTGGAAATTCATCCCTGGGAAGCCATTTTGAATAATGTGGCAGGAACCCGAAATATTGTAAGTATTGCAAAACAGTTTTCAGTTGAAAGATTTGTCCTGGTATCCACGGATAAGGCTGTGCGTCCCACAAATGTAATGGGTACAACCAAAAGGATTGCCGAGCTTCTGGTGCAGGGCCAAAACTGTGATGATCCCGGAAACACCAGATTCATGACAGTGCGTTTTGGCAATGTCGTGGGCAGTGTGGGCAGTGTGATTCCATTGTTTAAAAAACAGATTGCCCAGGGTGGACCTGTGACCATCACGCACCCTGAAGTAACCCGTTATTTCATGACAATTCCGGAAGCCAGCCAGCTTATTCTTCAGGCTGGTGCCATGGGGCATGGAGGAGAAACATTTATTCTGGAAATGGGGACTTCAGTGAAAATTATTGATATGGCAAGGGATCTGATAAGGCTTTCAGGGTTTGAACCTGACAAGGATATTAAAATTGAGTACATAGGCCTGAGACCCGGTGAAAAACTTTATGAGGAACTTATTACAGAGGGTGAAAATGTTGTTCCAACAGGGCATAGAAAAATTATGGTTCTTTCCGGAGAAATCTGTGAACAGGACAGGTTGAATGGAGACATTGACCGCCTTATAAAAGCTGCAAAGGCACAGGATGCGGAAAAAATCAGAAATCTGCTTAAACAGATTGTACCTGAATATAATTCTGCAAACCATGATAACCCGGCAGATGGATGCACTGCAATGGCGTGAATACTTAAAATGAATATTGAATCTGATCATACTCAATCTTTGGTAGACCTTATGGCAACAGCCGACCAGAAACTGGTTTTAAAGCAGCTTAGCACATCAATGCCTGACATTATTTTAAATGACAGACAGATATGTGATTTTGAGCTGCTTGTTACAGGGGCCTTTTCTCCTCTGAGGGGTTTTATGAAACAGATCGACTACGAATCTGTGCTAAACCGGATGCGTCTTGAAACAGGCGAACTCTGGTCTGTTCCGATCTGCCTTGATATCCCGGACAATATTGCTGCTACCTTGGAAATCGGTCAATCTGTGACATTGCGTGACCAGGAAGGTTTTCTGCTGGGTATTATGAATGTAGAAGATATCTGGTCTCTGGATATTGAAAGGGAAGCTTATAAAGTATACAGGACTCTGGATAAATCTCATCCCGGGGTTGATTATTTATATAATGTGTCGGGACGGACTTGCATAGGGGGAGAGATACAGGCTTTGAGCCTGCCGATTCATCCTGATTTTAAACAGATAAGAAATACTCCCGCAGAAATAAGGAAAATATTTTCGAAACTTGGATGGAAACGTATTGTCGGGTTTCAGACCAGACAGCCCATACATCGGCCACAGTTTGAAATGACTATTCAGGCAATGCAGAAAGCAAAGGCAAATCTTCTTTTGCTTCCTGTTGCAGGTGTTACACGACCTGGGGATTTCGATCATTTTACAAGGATGCGGTGTTATCAGAAAGTGGCAGCCCATTACCCGCCTGATTGTCATATACTTAACCTTCTTCCCCTTGCCATGCGTATGGCCGGCCCCAGGGAAGCCATTCTGCACATGATCATAGGTAAAAATTTTGGGTGTACGCATTTTGTAATTGGCCATGATCATGCTTCTCCCGGTGTTGGCAGCGGGAACATGCCTTTTTATGAATATGATGAGGCAACAAAGGCCGCACGTGACTTTTCAGGGGAATTAGGACTTGAGATAATTACATTCGACGAGATGGTATATCTTCCCTTTGAGGATGAGTACAGGATTGCGGGAGATGTGCCTGATGGCGTCGATACTATATCGTTTTCAGGCACTGATATTCAGAAGAGAATTAAAGCTGGCAAGAAGGTGCCTGAATGGGCTTCGTTTCCGGAAGTCATAGCTGAATTGCGCAAATCATATCCTCCGCCCTCACGCCAGGGTTTTACTGTTTTCTGTACAGGGCTTTCAGGCGCTGGTAAGTCCACCATTGCAAAAATACTGTATTCAAAATTTCTTGAGATAGGTACAAGGCCTGTAACTTTGCTTGATGGAGATATAGTCAGGCGAAACCTGTCATCGGAACTTAGTTTTTCCAGGGAACATCGTGATATCAATGTTAGGCGGATTGGCTTTGTTGCTGCTGAAATTACCAAGAACCGCGGTATTGCCATATGTGCTCCGATTGCCCCATATGAAAAGACGAGAAGACAGATCAGACAGGCCATTGAAATATACGGGGGATTCTTTGAAATTCATGTTGCCACTCCGGTCTCAGAGTGTGAAAAAAGAGATAGAAAAGGCATGTATGCCAAGGCCAGGGCAGGGCTTTTGAAAGGGTTTACCGGTGTTGATGATCCGTATGAAATTCCATTGGAACCTGAACTTAGAATTGATACTACTAATTTGAGTCCGGATGAAGCTGCTCAAGAAGTGTTACTTTATATAAGCCGCCAGGGCTTTATATGAGGAATGTTTATTGGAAAAAATAGCAATAAACTATATCAGTTTTGCTTTTTTAGCTTTATATATTGTTATACTTGAGTAGATCATTTGAAACACTAAGTATGGTATAAAAATAAAAAGCCTTTTTATACCAGGAGTCGTTACAATCCAGAAAGCGCCAAACCCTTGAACTGTTCCCTGGATACAATAAAACAAAGTTACAGACTGGTGTGACCAGCCAAGGCGGTTGAGCAGTTGATAAAGATGGCTTCTGTGGGCTTGGAATGCATTTTCTCCACCAATAAGTCTTCGAGTGAATGTGAAAAAAGTGTCATAAATAAAATGAAAAAGCAGAAGCGGTACAACAAGCAGGGAAGTGTGGGCAGTGTCATACAAAGATGATATAATGGCAAGAGTAGCAAAAGTAAATCCTAAAAAAGTGCTTCCTATATCTCCCATGAATAGTCTGGCTTTTGGAAAATTGAATACCAGGAATCCAAGGGTGCCTGCAGCAAGAGTATAACATACTATATATGTAAAATTGCTGCCTTGGCTGAAAGATATCAAACCAAGAAATAAAGAGGCTACCACAGCATTTGCGCCTGCCATCCCATTGAGACCATCCATAAAATTATAGGCATTGGTAAGACCAATGATCCATATAAAGGTGATGAGATATCCTGAGATTTTGAGGGCATGATAACCTGGCACAGGGATATCTATCTTTGTAATGACTATCCCAAAGCAGATTACAGTAAAAACTGCGATGATTTGAGTTATTAATCGTAAATACAGCGGTTTTTGCTTGTAATCATCATAGAATGAAATCCCGGCTATTAAGAGACTTGAAAATGTAAATCCAATGAAAAATTTTTGTGTGATCATGGTTTCATCGGCTACGAAATATATGATTGCCATACCTATAAAAAAGGTGGCTACAATGGCAAGACCTCCGGCTGTAGGCGTTGGTATTGTATGTGAAGACCTGTGATTTGGGGTGTCCAGAATCCTTGAACGCTGTATCAGTTTCCAGCATAGGAAAACTGAAAATAAAGACAGCGTAAATCCGAATAAAAGATGTTTTAAAAATGCAGTTGATGTCATTTGAGTCTAAAATTTAAAAAGCAGATCTGTAAAGTATAATCATCATATCTGCTGGCTTTTAATGGAAAACCAGACAGGAGTCAAGTTTTATTATGCAAAATAAAATTGATTTTTCTGCGGGACTAGGGACTTATACTTATTGAAATTTTTATTTTTTCCTATTATGATTTTTCCTAATTTTTTTGGAAATCAGGGATGATACATTCAATTTTTTTTAAACCAAAGGAGC
>CAYUOB010000120.1:0-4160 GCA_964446145.1 uncultured Desulfobacula sp. | reverse complement strand
ATGGAAAAGATTAAAAGAACAGGTATTCTTGTCATGGCTGTTTTACTGGTTTTGTGTCTGTGTCAGTCTGCAATTGCTGCAGGGAAACATGTGAATATAAACAAGGCAGATCAAAAAGAGCTCGTTACATTGAAATATGTTGGTGAAAAAACAGCTCGGAAAATTATTGAATACAGGAAACTACATTTATTTGAGAAACCGGAAGATATAATGAAGGTAAAAGGGATAGGCAAAAGAGTATTTGATGCCAATAAAGATATAATTGTTGTTAAGGATGATGAATCAAAGTGACGAACTGATACTTTATCCCTGATTTCCTGTTTTTTTAAATCGCTTGCTTGATACAGGCTGATTTTGTATTATTATCTGAACCATGTTGTAGATTACAGCATGGTTTTTTTGCGTTTTGATGAATTATAAACAAGGGAGTCTGGTTTTGCAGATGTCTGTACTGTATTCAAAGTATTTAAAAATATCTTTCAAACTGGCCGCAGCAACTGCTCTGGTCATAGGTGTATGTCTTAGTGCAATATGTTATTTCTGTATTGACTGGTTAAGGTTTGATCTTTTAAAAGACGTTCCGTGGGCTGTTAAAAATTTGAATCTTGTTGCAGGTAATTTTTATGTATGGGTGGTGCCGGGTATTGTCGGGCTGATATTACTGCTTTCCTTTATTGTCTGGTTTGTCCTGAGATTTCCCGCTAAGAACATATTGAATCTGGCACAGTCTGAGCTTGATAATATGCCGCCAAAGGGCCGGGGCAAAAAAGATTTTATTGATCACAGAATTGAACAGGAACGGAAAAGGCGTGTGTTTCTGCATATGCTGTCCGTTCTCCAGCGCGATGGACGGCTGCTTGATTTTTTTGATGAGGATCTTGAATTATATGAAGATGAACAGATCGGAGCTGCTGTGCGCAGTATTCATGATGATTGCAGAAAAGTCATCGAAAAATATATTGGTCTTCAGCCTGTGATTGATACAGAGGAGGGGGGAAAAATCAAAATTGATCATGGTTTTGACATGGATGCAATCAGTCTTACAGGCAATGTCTCGGGTGAACCTCCCTTTGAAGGAATTGTCATACACAGGGGCTGGAAAGCCGGTAAAAAGGAAATCCCAAAATTGGCTGATATTAGGGATGCATCTTTAATTACTCCTGCGCAGGTGGAAATTCAATAATTTTATGACCAGTGAATCAGCAGAATTTTGGAGAGGTTTTGGGTTTTCAGGATAAACAATATGTGAGCGGTATAGATCTGGGTACAACTAATTCAGCTGTATCCTATGTGGATCTTGCTGCATTAAGGCAGAAAAAGGGCAATCAGGGGGCAGGCATAAAAAAACCAAAGGTTTTTCAGATTCCCCAGCTTACAGGTTATGGAGAATTTACAAAACACCCTGTGTTGCCTTCATTTTTATATATACCCGGTAAATATGATATTTCTCAGGAAGGATTGAGACATCCATGGAAAAAAAAGCAGGATCTTTTTGCAGGATGTTTTGCCAGGGACCATGGAGCAAAAATTCCTTCCAGACTTGTGTGTTCTGCTAAAAGCTGGCTTTGTAACCCCCAGGCCGACAGACAGGCTGCTATCCTGCCCTGGGGAGCGGAAGGTTTTGATAAAATTTCTCCTGTTGCAGCCACAGCAGAATATCTTTTACATATAAAAAGCGCATGGAATCATTCTGTAAAGGATGAAGACAGATTCCTTGAGAATCAGTTTGTTGTTATCACTGTTCCGGCATCCTTTGATGAGGAAGCAAGGGAATTTACCATGGATGCGGTCAGGATTGCAGGATTTGGAAATTCTGTGACGCTTCTGGAAGAACCTCTTGCAGCATTTTACAGCTGGCTTATCAACCATGAAAAAGACTGGCACACCCATATCAGGCCGGATGACCTTGTGCTGGTATGTGATGTGGGCGGAGGCACAACTGATTTCAGTCTTATAACTCTGAAGGAATCTGAAGGAAGCCCAAGATTCGAACGTATTGCAGTGGGTGATCATCTGATACTGGGCGGAGATAATATTGATCTTGCACTGGCAAGGCGGGTGGCTTCAAAATTCAGATCCGGTTCTCAACTTTCGCCGGATAAATGGAAAACCCTTTGTCACAGTTGCCGCCAGGCAAAGGAAAAAATTCTTGATAAAGGTCAGGACAGTGTAAGAATTACTTTAAAAGGAGAAGGACGATCCCTGATTGCAGGAACCCTTGCAGCCGACCTTACCCGCAGCGAAGTTGAAGATATCCTGCTGAATCAGTTTTATCCCTTTGTTGATACCAGGGATGCCCTGAACTCTGACTCGGGAAAGCAGGTCTCCGATTTTGGGCTTTTATTTGAACAGGACTCTGCCGTAACCCGGCATATCATAAGGTTTCTGGAGAACCACAGACAGGATGTTAAAAACAGCCTGTCCAAAGATCCTCTACCTGATTTTATTCTGTTTAATGGCGGGACGCTGAAACCAGGTTTTATTCAGAAAAGGATACAAAGGGTTGTCGGACAATGGTTTGGTGTCGGGGAATCGCATTATCCTGCAATTCTTGAGAACAAGGCCCCGGATCTTGCTGTGGGTATCGGGGCTTCCTATTATGGGCTTGTTAAGCAGGGGAAAGGAGTCAGGGTCGGCAGTGGAAGTCCCCGAAGTTATTATATAGGGGTGAAAATCTCCGGTGAAAATACCAGAAAAGCAGTCTGTGTGGTTGAAAGAGGGCTTGATGAAGGCTCTGTAATAGATCTTGCAGATATGCAATATGAAGTACGTGCCAATGAGCCCGTCAGTTTTGAAATTTTCAGCTCAAGTTTCAGATCCGGTGACAGAGCCGGAACCATCATTGAAATTGATAAATCTGTATCTGCCATGTCACCTGTTCAAACCGTCATAAAATTTGGAAAAACCGGTCAGGCAAAGAATATCCCAGTTACAATAGGTGCTGAATATACAGAAATGGGAACTCTTTCCATGTATTGCAAATCTGCTGTGAGTGATCACAGATGGAAACTGCAGTTTCAGTTGAGGCAGATGCACAGTGCTCTTAAGGGTTCGGAAACCGAGATTTATGATGAGGATTTGATAAAACAAACGCTGAACCTTGTTGAAACAGTATTCACCGATGATTCTTCCGGTAATGAATCTTTAAAGACAATTGTCAGGCAAATCGAAAAAATAATTGGTCAAAAAAAAGCAAATTGGCCTCTTTCTTTTTTGAGGCGTATTGCAGACAAGCTGCTGGATATTGAAAAAAACCGCATGTTTTCACCTGATCATGAGGCAAGGTGGTTGAATCTTACCGGGTTCTGTCTGCGGCCGGGTTTTGGAGATGCTTTTGACCAAGAACGTGCAGGTAAGGTGTGGAAGATATATCTTGCTGGGCTTGTTTTTGACAAAGTACAGCAGAACCGTCTGGAGTGGTGGATTTTTATCAGAAGAACAGCAGGCGGAATGAAGGCAGGTTGTCAGCGTCAGTTTTTTCAGGATGTTTCTCCGGTTCTTGTGAAGAACAAATCAGGCAGGTCAAAGCTGTCCCCAAGGGAAATTTTTGAATTATGGATGGCTGCAGGAAGTATGGAGCGCCTTCTTGTTAAGGATAAGATTGCCCTTGCAAAGGCCCTTATTCCGGTTTTCAGGCCGGGTAAAAACCAGGACAGCCTTTTCTGGGTGTTGTCACGTCTGGGGGCAAGACAATTATTATATGGTTCGGTTGACAGAGTTGTGCCACCGCAGGAGGTTGTAAAATGGATCAACCGCATGATGAAAATAACATGGAAAAAATCTGATCCCGTGGACCATGCCATATCCATGATGGCGCGCAAGACAGGAGACAGAACCCGTGATATTGATCATGAAACTGCGCAAAGGATAGTCGAGTGGCTGACTTCACGCAATGCTGCTGGACATCTGATCCGGGTGATAAATGAAAAAATTGATATTGTTGACAAGGAAAAGAATGCACAATTTGGCGAGAAATTGCCATCTGGATTTATTTTAAAAATATAAAAGAAATATTAAAAAAATATTTGACAACCAAAATAAAATCATATATTATTCTCAAGTTCTTCCAGAGAGGAGAACGGTTCCTCCTTCGGGAGGAATATTTGGTTTTTTGATCTTTGAAAATTGGTCAGTGATGAATTATTAGAGCGGGTCTTAAC
>CAYUOB010000119.1:0-8742 GCA_964446145.1 uncultured Desulfobacula sp. | reverse complement strand
ACGGTTTTCAAGACCGCCGCCTTCAGCCGCTCGGCCACTCCTCCGAAATTGACCCGAAACTTATATCATCTTGTTAAAAACAGGTCAATACTTAATTTAGATGGATATCCAAAAGCTTTGCTGATATAATTCTAATTTATTTTTAACTGGATATGCAATTGCGTGAAACTATTGATATATTATTGATCAACCTGCCATGCACAAGTCCTGCAATGCCGGCATCAGGAGCAGAACAGACTGGTATGCGCCTTTCTCAGGCAGGGCAGTCGTGTGTTTTTTATGATGCCAGCCTGGATTTTTTTCTGAATTATGTGTTTTCAGAAAAATATTTTGATTTTTTCAGGCAGATGATTGAAAAGAAAATTGAAAAAAAAATCATTCCTTCATCGCATGCTGAGAAAATCAAGTGCCTTGGCTCAGACCTCACCAACCGCAGGGTTTCAGTCACTGACATGAGAAAAGATATATTCTATCACCCTGAAACCTTCATGAAAATCAGAGACTGTGTTGATAATTTCCTGTTATGGTTTTCCCACGCCTTTTTCCCCTGCCGGTTTGATTCTGAAACTCTGGCATTTCCTGATAAAATTTCTTTGCATGATGCACAAACAAATCCTTTTGTCGTGTTCTGCCGGGAACTGGCAATCCCGGCAGCAATGGAATTTGATCCTGCCGTGATTGTGTTTTATCTCACACATCCGGGCCAGACCCTTGCTCTCAGAACAATCCAGAATTTTATGAAAACACAGTTTCCGGACGTAAAATTTGTAACCATAAAAGCGGATGACGGGCAGGCCGGAAATATGAGATTTCATTCTGACGGTTTGAAATATTATCCTGATGAAGCCTGTCTTGCTCCTGAGCCCGTGTACCTGCCCTGCCTTGCCTATGACAGTGGAAATTTTTCCGGTGAAATCTGCAGCAGCCCAATGATCTGCTGGAATATGCCGCAGAATGGGGGTAAACTGGATTTTATGAACCTGCGTGAAACATCAAGAAAGGGAATCTGGAACCATGTCCGGATATTGAGGCATACCAGCAATGATATCAAAGAACAGGTGCTGAAGTTTGCAGGCAGTAATCCCGATGTGATCCATTCCCTTGAAAACAATGATGGGAAAACCCGGACTGATGACAGGTTCCTGCCGTATTCAGCGGTCGCACCCCTGCCTGGAGAGCCTTTCTGGAGAATTCTGCGGGAACCTGCATATATCATGCTGTATATAAGGAAATATGGCCGGAAAACTCTTTTTTCCATGAGGGGAGATAGAGAAAAACAATCAGTGATTCAGCTTGGCTCCAATATAAGTTATTATTTTAAAAAACCCTGTGACCTTCCCGCCGGTTTTCTTGATGAGATATGTAAAATGGTTGAGGCAGGAGGGTCTGTGGATATAAAATATGTAAGGTATAATCTTGAAAGGGCGTATCTGATTGCCTATGCCATGGAAAACGGGATTATAGCGGGCAATTCAAGCCTTAAACATCCAAGAAGGCAATTCATACAAAGGCTTGCCCATACAGCGGGAATTGATTTTTCAGGTTTTCTTGAAAGGGGTTATACCTCTGTAAGGCCTGAATACAGGGCAATGGGAATTGGCACAAAACTGCTTGAAGGCCTTACTGCAAGGGCGGGCAGCCATGGGATTTTTTCCATTATAAGTGAGGACAATGAAGCCACGAAAAAAATTGCCATAAGAAATAAAACCCGCAAAATTGCATCATATTTCAGTGAAAAAACAGGAAAGCAGATGGAAATATGGATGCCTGAGCATATGATTGAATCCTTAAAAATATCTGTAAAATGAATATAGCAATTATCAGCATCAATGATTTCAGGTTTCATCCAAACATGAGGCTGCAGCAGGCTGCGCGTGCCTGCGGCCATGAAGTCTTTCTGATCAATCCCCATGAAATGGCAGGTATGGTGAAAAATAATAGTTTTGATTTCACAATAAAGGGTACCATCCCGGAGCCTGATATCATTCTGCCCCGTCAGGGCTCTCCCATGGGAGAATACGGGTTTGTGCTATTGCGTCAGTTCATGCATCTTGGGATTCCCCTTGTAAACAATATTGAAGGAATAACCATTGCAAGAAATCAGTTCATAAGCCTTCAGAAACTCTGCGCAGCCGGTATTCCTGTGCCTGGTTCATGTTTTATCGTTAACAGGGATATGCTGTCCTGGGCTGTGGAATCTGTGGGTGGATATCCTGTTGTAATAAAACAGGTTGACGGTATGGGCGGAGACGGAGTGATAAAGGCAGACCGGGCAGATGATGCCTGTGAATTTCTGAAAAACAACCTGCCCGCTGGAAAAGGGCTGGTTGTTCAGCAGTTTATTGATCCTTCAGACAGGATTGATTTAAGATTTTTTGTCATTGGAGACAGGGTTGCAGGCGCAATGAAGCTTGAACCCTGCAGTGAAAATTTTAAAACCAATATTCATCAGAACGGCAGAGCTGTTTCAATAAACCCTGACAAAACACTGGAAAAAATAGCATTGCAGGCGGCAAAAGCCTGCTGTCTTGAAATAGCAGGGGTAGATATGATAATGGACAGCGCCGGCAGGCCCCAGGTGCTTGAGGTGAATTATTCGCCCGGGTTCAGGGGGCTTGAATCAGTATCAGGCATTGATATCGCAGAAAAGATTATCAAGTATCTGGACAGAACCTGGCTTAGGCCTGAAAAAAACTGGACAGGAAATGAAAAGAGAATAAGAAATGAAAATATCCGATTTTGAGTTGATACGTGAAAATGACACTATAACGGCATCGGCGCAGGTGGCATTTGAAGATTGTGATCTGCCTTGCCGCAGAATTTATATCAAAACCCTGCAGGAACATGAAAGCGGGTTTTCAGCAAATCCTGAAGCCTTTCTTGTGGGCTGTCTTCTTCCTGCCCTGCATATGGGTGAAAAAAGGATAAAAGTCAAAGGAAAAATCTGTCCTTTTCTCAGGGAAAGCCTGGGAGTTGCCATGAAAATTCTGGAAAACTGGACAAACGGGAAATATAGTCCTGTTGTCATAGAGGCCGGGATTTTTGGTACGGCTGTTGGACAGACACCCGGAAGAACAGGCCTGGTGATGTCAGGAGGCATGGATTCCCTTGCCGCTCTCAGGCTTAACCGTCTGCGTTACCCTGAAAATCATCCGGGATATGCAAAGGATTGTTTTTTCCTGCATGGATTTGATATCGGCGGGGTTGTTGAAAGGGGAATGAAATATCATGTTTTTGAAAGGGCTAAAAAAGCGGTTTTGAAAATAACCCGTGATGCAAAGGCGGAACTTGTGCCTGTATACACCAATATAAGGCACCTTTGCGATGAAAGGGATCTGTGGCTGAATTCCTTTTTCGGAGCTGTGCTGGCGGCAGTTGCCCATTCGTTTTCAGACCGTATTGATATGATGTTCATAGGCTCGTCCTATGATATACCCAACCTTCATCCATGCGGGTCCCATCCTCTGCTTGATCCTGAATATTCAAGCTGGCGCATGAGAATAAGACACAGGGACTATGAACTGACCCGCCTTGAAAAAATCAGAATCGTTTCCCAATGGGATATAGCTTTTAATAATTTCAGGGTATGTCTGGCCAATGTGCCTGATCTTCTCAATTGCGGCAAATGCGAAAAATGCGTGAGAACAAGGCTCGAACTTGCTGCTCTGGGGCTCCTGCACAAAACCCGTGCTTTTGTGCAGGATGAACTGACTCCAGAAGATATTGAGAAATTTGACATTACCATAAGGGTAAGGCCTCCTTTTTACAGGCCTTTGATACCTCTGCTCAGGAAACAGGGACGAGATGATCTTGCATCTGCCATTGAAAAACAATTAAGGGCTGTATGATGAATCCGGTTTTTACCCTGATTTTTATTGTGAATCTGTCAGGAGCTATGGCAGTTTACATTTATTTTGAATTTATTCTTCCCGGGGGAATTATGTTCTCCGGAGTGCCTGCATATTATTCGCCTGTATGCTTTGTGGGATGTCTGGTTGTACTGGCCATGCTGGCCCTTCTGATGAAAAGAGGGCATGTAGGGCTCATGCTTGATGTGGGATACGGCAAAACTCAGATTACAGAGCTTGATGAACAGGATATTCATCATCTGCAGCGGCATGCCCTTCAGTTTCCCTGGTCCATTGCATTTACAGCGCTTTTTCTATGGACGCTTGCAGGTTTTTTCTTCGGGTTTGTGCAGCCTTTGATGGCTGTTAAGATTTATCATGTCAAAGCTCCTGAACTTATCCTGTGCGTAAGGCGTTTTGTCCGTATCTCCCTTCTTGGCGGAGGAGTAACTTCCCTGGTGCTTTTTTTTGTGCTTGAAAATGCCTGGAGGCGGTATATACCTGCTTTTTTCCCTGACGGGAATTTGAGCCGGGTAAAGCATGTATTCAGGCTTAACCTCAGGAAGCGTTTTTTAATTGTTTTTTTGAGCATAATCTTAATACCGCTTCCTGTAATCGGTATCAGTGTGTTCACTGCAATGGGCCATATCGCTCCGGGAGAATTGTCTTCACCCGGGCATGTTATTTCTTCCCTTGCATGGGAACTTGCTTTTATTGCCCTGGACAGCCTTGCCATTGTTCTGATACTTGCCTGGCTTCTGTCAAAGAGCATACTGACCCCTTTGTTAAATATCAAAAGGGTTGTCAGGGAAGTGGAAAACGGCAATCTTGACACACAGGTGCAGATAGTTTCCAATGATGAGCTTGGTGAGGTGTCAGAAGGGGTTAACCTGATGATTGACAGCCTGAAGGAAACAAGAAAGGTAAAGGATTCCTTTGGAAGATATGTATGCAGGGAAATCAGGGACGAGATACTTGCAGGCAATATCTCAACTGAAGGGGAGATGAAACGGGTTACTCTGCTGTTTGCTGACCTGAGAAATTTTACAGGCCTTGTGGAAAAAAATCACCCAAGGCATGTTGTGAAGATCATGAACCGGTATTTTACCGAGATGACAAGGGTGATAAAGGCTCATAAAGGGCTTGTTCTTCAATATGTGGGAGATGAAATTGAGGCTGCATTCGGCGCCCCAAAGGGTTATGATGAGCATCCAGAAATGGCTGTCAGGGCGGCTCTTGCCATGAGAAACTCTCTTAAACAGCTGAACAGAGAGCTTGAGGCTGCCGGAGCTGAGCCCCTTGCCCACGGGATAGGAATCCATTCCGGAGCTGTGCTTGCCGGAAATATAGGCAGTGAGGTTAAAATGTCATATTCCCTTGTGGGCGATACTGTGAATACTGCATCACGCATTCAGGAACTGACCAGGGAATATGACTGTGATATTGTTTTAACCCAGACAACCCATAATCTGCTCACAGGCTCATACAGGACATGTCAGCTTGAGCCTGTAAAAGTAAAGGGCAAAAATGAAGGCCTGATCATTTACAAACTTCTTTAACTTTATTGTGAAGGTGCCTGATGCGCCTGCTCAGAACAGAACATACCTGAAGGGCAATGCCTGGATATTCCATTACAGTTTCTTTGAATTCCTGTTTATGCAGAATCAGGAAACGGCACGGTTCTGCTGTTTTTATTGTGGCAGATCTGGGTGAATTATCAATCAACGCCATTTCACCAAATGCCCCTCCTGCTGAAATCTGATCTATTTTTACGCTGGTTTTGTCTGTCTGTTCCATTATGACATCGACCTTGCCTTCAATGATAAGAAAGACGGTTTCACCCGGATCATTCTGCTTTATCACGATTTCATTTTCAGGACAGGTGTATTCCTTTGTTACTGTTGCAATGGCAGCAAGTTCAGATGCGCTGAGCCCTGAAAATATTTCAATTTCCTTTAAAAGCAGTATTTTTTCACCCAGAGTTATTGAAATATCATCAGATTTTTCAGCAATTTTTCCGGATCTGTCTTGTTTTGTTTTTGTCAGGATCATTTGTGCTTCCTTTAATAGGTTTTCATCATGGAATTTTTCAAGTGTTGTAATAAGGTTGTAGCCCTTGAGAAGGCCGGGATTGTCCTGTGCAAGGCAAAGAGACATAAGAATATCGACCCAGTCTTTTGAGGAAACAAGGGTAAGAAAAACATCGCTGCCATCAGGAGTGAAATCCGGAATTCTCACAAATTTTTTACCGTCAGCAAGTGCCACCGCAGGAGTAGGGCTTTCAAGAAGCGGAATAATTGCCTTGAAAAGTTTTCTGTCCATGACATCGCTTAAAAGTTCTATGGCATTTGCGCGCTGCCTTGTGTCCGGGGAATAGATACTCTGCCAGGCAGCCTTGACCTGGCCTGTTTTGTCCTGAAGTGCCAGAACCCTCAGCAGGTTTTCAACAGCCAGCTCCTTTTTCTGTATCAGGTGTTCAATTACAAGATCTCTGAATCTGCCTTCCGGCAGGTTTCTGAGATTTTCTGCCATGGCAAGCCATGAATAGCTCCTGTTCAGGGTTTTTCTTGCAAACATCAATATATCGAATTCTTTGATGTCAAGGGTTTCCAGAAGTTCAAACAATTTTTTTCTGATTCGTGAGGATGGAAGTCCAAGGGATTCTATCAAAAGCCTGTTGTTCTGGTATTCTGCTTCAAGAATTTTTATGCCTGCAAATTCATGAATGGCATCGGATGGATCTGCCAGAAGCTGTATGGCCTTTTTGAGCGAGATATCATCATTGATTGCAAGGGCATCCAGCGCAGCCATTCTGATATTTTCCCTGTCAGAGGACAGGTATGGAAACAATATGACATTCAGATCATCTGTGCCAAGGCGTGACAGGGCAATGATTATATCCGGTATTATATCTTCAATATTTTTGTTTTTCAGCATATTCACAAGCGGCTTAATAAAATCCGTGTTTTTGCTGAGCCCCGCTGCTATGATGCCGGACTGTCTTTGTTCAGGGTCACTGGATTTTATCCATTTGCTGATTTTAAGTGTGCATTGTTCAGGGTTGCGGGCATAAAGGCATGCTGCTGCAAACCCTCTGACAACCGGATGTCTGTGCTGAAGATATGGCATTATGTCAATATGTTGTGTGATGTCAATGCTGTGATTGCGGCAGATGATCTTGAGTATGGCAATGCACAGCTCCGGTTTTTCAGGGTCAAGGGCCGATAAAAGTCTGATGGAATCTGTCCTTAGCGCTTCATCTGATACCATTTTGATCAGGGCGATTTTGGTCTCATCGTCCTGATGCTGAAGTGTCTTGAATATATTGGCATCAAGTGTTTCCGAAGAAAAATTTTTTAAAAGTTTTGCATACCATACAGCATCTTTGCCCCTTGCAGACATGAATGCCTGTTCAAGTTCCTCAAGAACCTTTTCTCCCTTGAATATCTGCCCCAGTTCCTCCTTTTTAAAGCTTTTGATGTCAAGCAGATTTCTGGATATCAGGTCTTTCAGAATCAGGGCGTATTTTGATTTGAGTATGATGGGGGCGCTGATCCAGGCAAGCATGAATGGCAGTGCAACAAGGGTAAGGTATCTTGGATGCATGAAACCTTCTGAGGCAAGGATCAGTGATGAACCGACAAAAAGTGCTATTCTTACAATTGTTCCCCTTAAAAAGGGGCGTATCATATTTCTGTATGATTCAGGAAACAGCCCGATCAGTATGGAATTGGCAGGCATGTTGATGGTTGTCCGGATTATATTGGTGGACATTCTTGCATACATGGCTGAAAATATGTCAAACCTGAACAGAAAACCGAAAAGAGCAATCATGTAGTTGAAAGGATGAAACATGAGGGCAACAGGCAGACCCCAGCGTCCATAGATTCTTCCCACAAAAAGGAGAATGAAAAGGCTTATCATGTAAAGCCCGCCCCTGAAATACCCAAAGAAATGAATCATTGCGGTTTCACTGGCAAACTGGTCGTTTACAGCATAGTTGAACTGATAATTCATGATGGGTATTATGACATTGGGCATGAAGGTCAGGACAAGCACGATCTTGATCAGGACAGAATCCTTTATCATGGGCAGCACGTTTTTAAATTCCTGAATCATGGAAGGCCTTTTTTTGCCTGTTTTTGATTTTTTTTCGGAAAATATCAGGGTGGGATAGGTCTTTCCCATGGCCTGCACAATGACCGCTCCTGTGAATGTAGTGCAAAGATAAAGGTATAAAAGGTTATCCATGCTGAATGCTTTTGCAAAATACGGAGTGCCGAAACTTCCCAGAATAAGACCGATTACCCCTCCCGCCGTAAGAAGGGGGAACAGCCTTTTTGATTGCCTTGTATTGAAGATGTCATTGCACATGTTCCAGAAAAGCATGGCCTGAAGCAGTTCAAACTGGCTTTTAAGCATGAACAGCACCGGATAAAGCAGATCATAACCGAACGGTATTGCAAGTCTGATGAGGGCAACAAGAATTCCTGAGATAATAAACAGCCATGATAAAATTCTGGCTCCCGGCATTTTAGCCATGAAGGTACTCAGAAAACCTGTGACAAAAAAAGTGGCAACGGCATTGAGCATGTTGACTATGGGCAGATATTCAACCCCATAGCGTTTCAGAAATGCTGTTTCTGCATAATTATTGAGAATAATGCCTGAACTTCTGATAATGAAAAGAAGGGCTGCAGTCCATAAAAGCAGGCTGACCTCATCTTCATATAGTTTTAACAGACTGAGCAACCTTGCGCGCATCAATCAGCCTCACGGACCAGCCTGAAACCGGTTGTCTGGAATTTGGCAGCAGGATGAGCCCATGTCCTGTTGGCGCTTCTGAGATAATATCCATATTTGTACCAGCTTCCGCCACGTCTGATCCTGGTCT
>CAYUOB010000118.1:0-8799 GCA_964446145.1 uncultured Desulfobacula sp. | reverse complement strand
GGCCAACCACTCCACAGAATCCCTCATATTCAAGGCTGGGGCCAGTGATTTCATCGCAAAGCCCTTTATACGTGAACTTCTGGTTGCAAGAATCCGCGTTCATCTTCAAAGCCAGGTCTCCAAAAAATATCTTAAGAACCAGATAGAAAAACAGACCATGTACCTGAAAAAGGCAAAGGAGGAGGCAGAAGCCGCCAATATTGCCAAAAGCACTTTTCTGGCCAATATGAGCCACGAAATAAGAACCCCCATGAACGGAGTGCTCGGCATGACAGACCTGCTGCTTGATACAGAACTTACAAAGGAACAGACTGACTATGCCGAATCCATACGCCAGAGTGCAGAAGCTTTGCTTAAAATAATAAATGATATCCTTGACTTTTCCAAAATCGAGGCCGGAAAAATGGAGCTTGAGATCATTGATATTGATCTTGGCCGTACCCTGCATGATATAGGCCAGATCATGGCAACAAAGGCCCAGGAAAAAAACATAGAATACATCTGCCTTATAGAAGAAAATGTGCCTGAGTTCCTTAAAGGAGATCCCACAAGGCTGCGCCAGATCATCATCAATCTTTCCGGCAACGCCATAAAATTCGTTGAAAGGGGTGAAGTTCTTCTGCGGGTTTCTCTTGTAGGAGAAAAGGATAATAAGGTAACCTTAAGGTTTGAGGTTATTGATACAGGCATAGGCATCCCCGAAAAACAGCTTGGAAGATTGTTCAAATCCTTTTCACAGGTTGATGCATCCACCACAAGGAAATACGGGGGAACAGGCCTGGGCCTGACCATATCCAAACAGCTTGCCGAATTAATGGGAGGCGAAATAGGAGTAAAAAGCAAGGTCGGTGAAGGATCAAATTTCTGGTTTACTGCCTGTTTTGAAAAACAGGCCGGCATAAAAGCAAAGCGGCCTGAAATTCCCGATGAAATAAAAAATCTCAAATGCCTTGTTGTGGACGATGCAGATTCATGCAGAAAAGTGATGAACCTGCACCTTTCCGCACTTGGATGCAGGGTTGACAGCGCACAGAACACCACCATGGCAATGGAAAAACTCATTGATGAGCTGCAAAGGGGCAAGCCCTTTGACACTGTTTTCATTGACATGGAAATGCCTGGCACCAATGGTAAAGAATTCGCAGAAATTCTTACAGGCGATGACAGGTTTAAAAAACTTCCATTGATACTGATGGCCTATACAGGCAAACGCCTTGACAGGACAACGCTTGCATCGCTTGGATTTGCCGCTCAGATTGCAAAGCCTGTATACAGATGCCATATACTTGAATGCCTTAAGGAAGTTTATAATCTTGAAACTGACAACAAGTCAGAACCTGCCACACGCTTCGGCATTGAAGAGCCTGCAGCAGTGCATGAAACCATTCCAAAACCGCTTAACATTCTTCTTGCAGAGGACAATCTCATGAACCAGAAGGTTGCCTCAAAAATGATAAAAAAAATGGGGCATGAGATTACAATAGCCCAAAACGGAAAAGAAGCTGTAAAAGCATTCAGGCAAAATGATTTCGATCTTATCCTCATGGACGGGCAGATGCCTGTAATGGACGGGCTTGAAGCAGCAAGAGCAATAAGAAAAATAGAAAAGGATATGGGCGAGGGCCACCATATTCCGATCATCGCCCTGACTGCAAATGCCATGAAAGGCGACAGAGAAAGATTTCTGGCCTCCGGCATGGATGATTACATAACCAAACCCATCAAGAGCAGGCCCCTTGAAGAGACCATTGTTGCATGTTACTCTGCCAGCCTGAAACATGACAAACCAAGCAGTTTTGCAGGCAATATCATTGATCTGGACGAACTGATCAGAACAATGGACAATGATAAAAACCTGGTAAAGGAACTGTTTGACGATTTTTATAATTCACATGAAACCATGTTGAAAAATATAAAACAGGCCATTGCATCTGACGATTTTACCAGGGCAAAGACCCTGCTTTCAAATTTCCGGGATGCTGTCAAGCCATTTGCCTGTAAAACCTTCATGGACGCTGCATTTTCCCTTGAAAGAGCCCTTGATGCCACCAAGTCTGAAGTGATTGAACCCGAAATCAAAAATCTTGAGCGTGTCTGCATTGAACTTATCGAATTTATTGTAAAATACTCCGTAAAAAATCTTTTCATGAAATTTCTGGTTGTTGACGATGAATTTAAGTCAAGAAAAATCTCAAGCAGAATCCTGTCCCAGTATGGAGAATGCGATCTTGCGATCAACGGGCTTGAAGCCCTGAATGCCTTTGTAAGGGCACATAGTGAAAGCGATCCATATAACGCAATTTTTCTGGATATATCAATGCCTGACCTTGACGGCAGTCAGGTATTGGAAAAAATACGCAAATGGGAACGCTCACGAAATATCCAGGACCAGGACATGGTAAAAATCATCCTGATGTCAACGAAGGATTCTCCTGCGATACCTGAATCCATACTGAACCCCGGGTATGAATCCTGCCTTGTCAAGCCAGTTGACCGCGACAAGCTTGCCCGTATTTTCAAAGAACTTCATTATATATAGTTTTTTAAAAATATCGTGTTATATTTGTAAAACACTTTATTATATTTCTGAACAGATATTACGATAATTGGTAAAAACCCGATAAAAATCCTGAAAATAATGATACTGGCAAAACATATGGAAATCAGTGCAAAAAAACTCAGGCCATGCCTAATATCTCATATCCGCATATTCCACCCAGCCCCCTGCCCTGACAAGAGCTTTGTCAAACTCTGAAATCTGAAACCCGATCTGTTCCCTTGCTTCATCTGCGGTTATAATGATCCTGTCTGTTTCAATATCCACTTCTGCATGGGAGGGTTTGCCTGCAAACCTGTTAAATATGCTTTCAATTCTGTCCCTATCAAGTTCAATGGCAAGCATGCCGCAATTAAACATATTCTGCCTGAAAATTCTTGCAAATCCGGATGCAATCACAACCTTGATTGCATTCACCTCAAGGGCCCACGGAGCATGTTCCCTTGAAGATCCGCACCCGAAATTGCTTCGTGTCACAATAATGGATTTTCCGGCAATATCATTTTCAGGGTCAAAGCCTTCAAGCTTGAGATCCTCAAGCAGGTGAGGTTTTAAAGCCTGTTTATCAATTTCAGTAAGATATTTTGCCGGAATGATTTCATCTGTATTGATATTTGAACGATCAAGAAACAAGATATTTCCATTGAAGTGTTTCATTGTTTTTTTCCTTATCTGCAAAAAAGCTCTGAATTTGAAATTTCTCCCTTAATGGCTGAAGCTGCTGCTGTAGCAGGGCTTGCAAGGTGTACCATTCCGCCTTTTCCCATGCGTCCGTTGAAATTTCTGTTTGTAGTTGAAACTGCGACCTCGCCTCCGGCCAGCACTCCGTTGCTCATGCCAAGGCAGGCACCGCAGGTTGGGTTGGTCACACAGAAGCCTGCATCCATAAAAATTTTCAGAATTCCCTCCTGCATTGCCCTGGAAAAAATTGCAGGCGTGGCAGGAGAAACAATTGCCCTTACATGGGGAGCAATGGTGTGGCCTTTAACCACACTGGCAGCAATTTCCAGGTCTTCAAACCTGCCGTTTGTACATGAACCTATGTATACCTGATCTATTCTGACACCTTTCATCGCGGATACGGGTTTTACCTCATCCGGCCTGTATCCGTATGTGGCAAGCGGTTCAAGATCCGTGACATCAATTGTCATGTGGCGTGCATACACAGCATCATCATCCGGCCAGAACTTCATGAAAGCTTCAAGGGCGTTTTCCTTTGCTGTATAATCATCTTTTATGAACTGCCACAGATAGTCCACCGTTGTCATGTCAGGGCGGCATATTCCACTTGTGGCTCCTGCCTCAACAGCCATGTTCGAAAGTGTCATGCGCTCATCCATGCTCATCTGATCAACAATATTGCCGGTGAATTCAATCACCATGTCAGTTGCGCCGTCAACACCTGTCTCGCCTATTATTTTAAGAATAATATCCTTTGCATACACGCCTTTCTGAAGGGCTCCCACAATTTCAATTCTGAAGGTTTCAGGTTTTTTAAATGCACACACACCTTTCAGGATACCAACTTCCAGATCTGTTGTGCCTACCCCGGCGGCAAATGCTCCGAATGCCCCGTGAGTGCAGGTATGGGAATCGCCCATGATAATTGTGAATCCCGGCATTACAAAGCCCTTTTCAGGAAAAAGAGCATGGCATACTCCGTTTCTGCCTATGTCAAAAAAATCCCTGATCCCGTGGCGGCCGGCCCAATCCCTTAAAACCTTTCCCTGCATTGCGGTGGCAGAATCCTTGGCAGGGCTGACATGGTCAATCACAGCCTTGATCTTTGAAGGGTCAAAAACTCTGTCCTTACCCCTCGCAACAAGGTCAAGCACAGCCGTCGGGGTGGTAATCTCATGGCAGAAAACCCTGTCAAGCTTTAATACACTGACATCATCAAACGGCTGATCCACAAGATGAGCCTCAAAAATTTTCTGTGCAATGGTCTGTCCCATTCTTTGTCTCCTGATATTTATGATATTTTATCCCCGAAATAATCTTCACCGTCAGCAGGCGTGACAACCCAATACGCCTGAAATACAAACTCAGAATTATTATGGATCACATGGGGAATCTGCGAAAAAAATGATACTGAATCTCCTTCATTGATTTCATATTTTTCATCTCCATACATCAATGTTGCAGATCCGGTTACAACTATGCCAAGCTCCCTTCCAAGATGCCCGTCATCCGGATCACCGCGTTTCTGGCCCGGAGCCAGCTCAAGAAAAAAAGCATTGAACGAATGATTACCCCTTGCCTGGCTCTCCCCGCACAAGGTTTCATATGTAAAACCTTTGCGTCTGTAAATTTTTCTGTCATTCTTTTTTACGATTTCAACCCTGGAAGAGGTCTCATAATCCTTGAAAAATTTATCCGGAGGCACGCCATATACTTCCAGGATCTGAAGCAGAGTGTCAAGGGACGGGGAAATCCTGTTTCTTTCTATCTGGGACAACAGGCTGGAACTGATTCCAGCCTTTGATGCCACATCCTTTATTGTAAGATTCCTTGAATTTCTGATTGCCCTTAAAAGTGCACCAAGCCTTGGTTTCATTGGATCCTCATGTTAATTTAAGTATAATTAATTTTATTTTAATAATACTTAAATTAACTATGTTGTCAACACTTTATGCCAATAAAAATTGGCCGGGCCCAAAATTCAGGTTCTGTCATGCTGTTCCGGAACTGAGAATAAAACAGATCCCTGTGACTGGCAGGCTTTTAATATATTCATCACTTTATCATATTTTTCCAGTTCAACCTCAATGACATGAATGACTTTATCCGTATATGCGGACTGCCTTATGCCAAGCATATCATTTTTCAGGTTGTTGAGCAGTATATCATTGAAATCATAGGAAACTTCAACTCTGATAAGACAGCTTGGAACCAATTTTTTCAGTTTTCCCAGCTCAATTGTCTGCTCCACAACCCGGGAATAGGCTTCCATAAGCCCGCGTATTCCAAGTTTTATTCCACCAAAATGCCTTGTCACAACCGCTGCTGTATTGGTCATGCCATGGGCCTGCATTGTATTCAGCATGGGCCTTCCGGCAGTACCGGACGGTTCTCCTGCATCTGAACTGTGGAAAATCTGTCCCTGGTCACCCAGAATATATGCCCAGCAATTATGGGTAGCTGTCTTGTTCTCCTTTGCAATACGGGAAATAAACTGTTTTGCACAATCAATGCTGTCAACATGTTCCATACTGCATATGAAAACGGAACGCTTCAGCTTCAGTGTATGTACCCTGCACTTGTCAATGGAATAAAAATATTTCATGTTAAAATCCGTTTGAATGCCTTTTAAATGCATATAATATAAATTCATGAAAAATAAAACCCAGGCCAGTGTTTTCATTTACCATAACTGAATGATAAAATTTCCCGGCACAAACCGTGTATATGACCCGTTCCTTTTGGCCGTGGTGCAAAAACAGCTCAAAAGGCAGCGATAAAAACCATCTTGTAAAGATTTCCAATATAATTTATCATTATTGTCATTTAATTTTATGAAAAGGAACAATATGAGAATTGTAACCCGTCCTGATTTTGACGGAATTGTATGTGCTGTACTGCTTGCTCAGGCTGAAAAAATTGATTGCCCGGTCTGTTGGGTTGAACCCAATGAAATTCAGAAAAAACAGGCTGATATAAAACCAGGTGATATCATTGCCAACCTTCCATGGGCACCTGAATGTTCAATGTGGTTTGACCACCATGTTTCCAACACCCCTGACCGGAAATTCAAAGGGGCCTTTGAAATAGCACCTTCTGCAGCAGGTGTCGTGCTGAAATATTACAAGGCGCAAAAAAAACTGGACAACCGTTTTGACGAGCTTGTCCGCAATACTGACATAATTGATTCTGCCGCTCTTGATATGGATCAGGTAAGGCATCCTGAAAAATATCCATATATTTTATTGTCCATGACCATAAGAAACCATGAATATCGGGATATACCGTACTGGAATCACCTTATCGGACTTTTATCTGAAAATGACATTGACAGGGTCATTCAAGACCCCCAGGTAAAACAGCGCTGCGAAAATATTGCACTGGAAAATAAAAAATATGAAAAATTTCTCATAAGACACACAAAAATACTTAAAAATATATCTGTCACCGATTTCAGATCCCTTGATCCTGTACCAGAAGGCAACAGATTCCTGGTTTATTCCCTTTTTCCTGAATGCATTGCAAGTGTCAAGATCAGGTTTGACAGCCCTGAGAAAAAAAATGTGCTGATAAGCATAGGCCACAGCATATTCAACCGCAAGTGCCTGGTAAATACGGGAAAACTGCTGGCGCGCTTCGGCGGCGGAGGCCATGCAGGAGCAGGAGGATGCACACTTGAACGTGAAACCGCTGACAGGGACATTGCCCTGATACTTGATATTCTGACTGAAAACAAAAAAATTGTTTAGAGCTTGTTTTTTACACTTGCAATCTTGTCAGCCATTGTCTGTTCACGGTCAATCCGGGTTCCGGCCTTTATTGTTGTTGTAATTCTGGGAGCACCCATTTCATGAATCTTTTCATGACATTTTTTTACAATTGCAAATACCTCATCCCATTCTCCTTCTATATTTGTTCCATATGCGTGCAATTGAGACGAAAGCCCTGCATCTTTTATGATTTTATGACACTCAGCAATATATTTTGATACTGACAGGCCTACCCCCATTGGAACCACGCAAAGATCCATGATCACATTCATTTTAAAACCTCCTTTTTCAATAAAGACGGATAATGGATTTAAAATATTTTATCTGTTTATTACACCCGGAGCAACATCATTGACAAAAAATACTGTGTTTCCTAAAATATCTGAATTTAAATAATCCGGAGCAGAGAATCATGAAAACAGGGGAAACAATTGAGCATATTGTCAGATGGCTTTTGTCATATCTCGGGGAATCAGGCCTTGAAGGCTTTGTCGTGGGCGTATCAGGCGGAATTGATTCTGCTGTGACTTCAACCTTGTGTGCATTAACCCAAAAAAAGGTGATGGCGCTTAACATGCCTATTCTCCAGGCCAGTGATCAGATTTCAAGATCCAGGGCACACATTGAATGGCTTGAAAAAAAATTTGCCAATGTAAAAGGGGTGCACCAGGATCTCACTGCTCTGTTCAGACAGGCTCAGAAAACCTTTCCTGCACAGATACAGGATGACCTTACCATGGCCAATACAAGGTCAAGGCTGCGCATGGTGACATTGTATGCCTTTGCCTCGGCCCACAGGCTGCTTGTGGCCGGCACAGGCAACAAAGTCGAGGATTTCGGTGTCGGCTTTTTCACCAAATACGGAGACGGAGGAGTTGATATTTCCCCCATTGCCGACCTTTTAAAAACACAGGTTTATGAACTCGGAAAAGAGCTTGGCATTATTGAAGACATTCTGAAAGCCCCGCCCACAGACGGCCTGTGGGAAGATAACAGGACAGATGAGAACCAGATAGGAGCAAGCTATGCTGAACTTGAATGGGCCATGAATTACATTGAAACACAGGATCAGTCAACACTGACCAGAAGACAAAAACAGGTGCTTGCCATATTCAGAAAATTTCATAAAGCCAATCTGCACAAAATGAAGCCCATACCTGTATGCATCATTCCTGAGGTCTTAAAAGACTGATAAAAACCCGAAGATCAGGCAGAGTTCTTTTTGATCAACAAGGGGATTATCCCCGAAATCAGCCTCTGTGACCAGGCTGCCCAGACGTCCAGCACAGCCTGAAGGTGTTATGAGCTGGGCATTGACCCCGAATCTGCCGAGCCCTGCAATGTATCCGAGGTGCTTATGCGACCACCTGGCTGTAAGCTTTTCATGGTCAAAATTATGAGTAGCAGGCACAAGAGCTGTTTCATATCCTGCTTTTTCAAGAAAATTCTTAATTCTTTCGCACAGGTTATTGATAAGAAAATTGGTGGCTTCATATGCAAGCCCCCAGTTTCTGCAGGGGAAAGGCCCTTCATTATTTTCAGCGGCAAGTTCCCTGACAAAAGGGATAAAAACCACAACAACTGATCGTCCTTAAGGGGTTTGGCCATATACTTCCGGTTCGGTTTTTGTCCGGCCATTCATCAACAAAATTTTCAACCAGGTTTTTAAGTTCGAAAAATCCGGGGTCAGGGTTCATGTGAAAAGCTCCTGTACAAATATAAGTAATATAAGCCCTGACCATTCATATATATCAGGTCCTGTGACAATACCACAGATTGCAATGAATGGCA
>CAYUOB010000117.1:0-8804 GCA_964446145.1 uncultured Desulfobacula sp. | reverse complement strand
AGGGAATTGAACTCAAAAAGACAAAATATGAGGTTTCAGACGGTGAAATTGAAAGCCAGATTTTCATGATCCAGAAAACAATGGCAAAAAAGAAAAAAATTACGGAAGACCGGCCTGTAAAGGAAGATGATTTTGTTCTGATTGACTATGAAGGTTTTTTTAACGGGGAATCATTTGACAGAACCCCTAAGATTGAAAACTATCTCATGCAGATCGGCAAGGGACAGCTGCCTGAAGAATTTTCACAAAAACTTATCGGCTGCGTTCCAGTGCAGGATCTTGAAATTGAGGTAAAATACCCTGAAGATTATATTGATGAACATCTCAAAGATAAAACCATTGTCTATAAAGTCACTTTAAAAGAAATCCAGGAAGAGATACTGCCAGAAGTCAATGACGATCTTGTAAAAGGCCTTGGTAATTTCAAAACCCTTGATGAAGTGAGAGACTCAATCAGGGAAAACCTTACCAAAGGATATGCCCAGAGGGTCAAACATGAACTTTCTGAACAGATATTCAAGGCCCTTCTGGACAAATACGAGTTTGAAGTTCCTGAAGCCATGATAGAAGGAGAGCTCAACGGCATCATCATGGAGGCTGAGCAGGCATATTCCGCCAATAATACCACATTGGAAGAAATGGGCCTTAACAGAGATATGCTGAAAGAGCAATACCGGGATGTAGCTGAAAAGCAGGCCAGGCGCCATCTTATCCTGGACAAGATCATTACCCAGGAAAACCTGCAGCTGAGTGACGAGGAACTGGAAAAAAGCTTTGAAGAAATGGCAAGGGGCATGAACGCCTCGGTTGAAGCTGTAAAAAATTATATGAACATGGATCCAAAGCAGCTTGAATATTATAAACAGACACAACTTGAAAAAAAGGCTGTAGACCTTATAATTGAAAAAGGCAGCATTACAGAAGTTGAGCCTGAAGATGCTGCAGAAAGCAGCAAGCCCAAGGAAGAACAAAAAGAACAACAGGAAAAATAAAGGAGCCTGAATCATGCCTCTGATCCCGATGGTTGTAGAACAGAGCAACAGAGGAGAGCGTGCCTATGATATTTATTCACGCCTTTTAAAGGACAGGATTATATTTATCGGATCGGCCATTGACAACGAAATAGCCAATCTGATTGTTGCACAATTATTGTTTCTGGAATCTGAAGACCCTGAAAAGGATATCAGTTTTTATATAAATTCACCAGGCGGAGTGGTAACAGCAGGAAAGGCAATCTAAGATAACTTTCAGTATATAAAACCTGATGTTGCCACCGTATGCATAGGTCAGGCCGCCAGCATGGGTGCACTTTTGCTTGCTGCAGGAACCAGGGGCAAAAGATTTGCCCTGCCCAATTCCAGAATAATGATCCATCAGCCCCTTGGAGGCACCCAGGGCCAGGCCACGGATATCAAAATCCAGGCAAATGAAATTTTAAGAATGAAAGACGTATTAAATGAAATACTGGCTCTGCATACCGGCCAGGATATCACCAGGATCGCTGAAGACACTGAAAGAGATTTTTTCATGTCTGCTGAACAGGCTATGGAATATGGTATCGTGGACAAGGTTGTTGCAGACAGAAGCCAGCTGGAAGAAGACAAGAACGATTCTTCAAAGGAGTAAAGCAAATCATGGCCCGGAAAGATGACACAACTGATCAGTTTTTCTGTTCTTTTTGCGGAAAAAACCAGAAAGAGGTAAAAAAGCTGATTGCAGGCCCCAGCGTTTATATCTGTAATGAATGCATAAAATTATGCGGTGAAATAATTGAAGATGAAGAAAACCAGATTCAGAACTCCGGGACAGACGGGGTAAAGGAATTTTTAACTCCCCGCCAGATCAAGGAACTGCTTGATGCTTATGTAATTGAGCAGGACAGGGCCAAAAAAGTTCTTTCCGTAGCTGTATACAACCATTACAAAAGGTTGAGTTCAGGTAGTACAGGAAAAAACGATGATGTTGAAATCCAGAAAAGCAATATCCTGATCATAGGGCCCACAGGCTGCGGGAAGACCCTTCTTGCCCAGACACTTGCCCGGTTTCTAGACGTTCCATTTGCCATTGCCGATGCAACCGCCCTGACAGAAGCAGGATATGTGGGAGAAGATGTTGAAAACATTGTTCTGTCCCTTGTTCAGAACGCAGACTATGACATTGAAAAGGCCCAGAAAGGCATCATCTATATCGATGAAATAGACAAAATTTCCCAGAGAGGAGACAACCCGTCCATTACAAGGGATGTATCAGGCGAAGGTGTCCAGCAGGCACTTCTTAAAATCATTGAAGGAACAATTGCAAGCATACCTCCCAAGGGAGGAAGAAAACATCCCCAGCAGGACTATGTAAAGGTTGATACCTCAAACATCCTTTTTATCTGCGGCGGAACATTCACAGGCCTTGAAAAGGTCATTGAAAGAAGAATCACCAGAAAAACCATGGGGTTCGGAGCAAAAATTGCTGATAAAAAAGACAGAAACATAGGAGAGCTTCTGGAACAGCTCAAACCTGAAGACCTGATCAAATTCGGTCTTATACCGGAATTTCTGGGACGTCTTCCCATTATAACCTCAATAGGCGAACTTAATGAAGAATCCCTGGTCAAAATTCTCACTGAGCCTAAAAACGCCCTTGTGAAGCAATATCAGCAATTATTCAAGATTGAAGGTGTTGATCTTCAGTTCACGGACGAGGCCCTGAAAGCCATGGCAAAGGAAGCAGTAAAAAGAAAATCAGGGGCAAGGGGACTTCGGGCCATAATGGAGGAGACCATGCTCGATATCATGTATGAGCTTCCATCCAAGAAAAATGTCAGTGAATGTGTGGTCGGAGAAGAGGTTGTACTGCACAATGAAGAACCCATACTGCTTTATGAGCAGCCCAAAAAACAGGCCTGAAAATATTATATAACATTTCATGAATTAAATGATTAAAATCCCCAAATTTTTTCACCCTGACGGGTCGCATAGCATGAAAAAAACTCTTCCACTGGTCCCTTTAAGGGACATGGTTTTATTCCCCTTTATGACAACTTCCGTGTTCGTGGGCAGGGAAAAATCAATAAAAGCCCTGTCCCGTGCCATGACAGATGATAAAAAAATCTTTCTGACAACACAGAAAGACCCTGACGTTTTAAAGCCCAATATCCAGGATATATTCCAGACAGGCACCGAGGCCAGAATCACCCAGCTTCTGAAACTGCCGGACGGAACGGTCAAGGCTCTTGTGGAGGGCTGTGCAAGGGGCAGGATCGTAAAACTGGCAGAACAGGACGGATGTCTTTATGTGGAATACATAGATCTTGAAGAAGAGCCTCTTTCCGAAGAGATTGGCGAAGCTGCCATGAGAACCATTGCCGAGGCCTTTTCCAATTATGTAAATCTGTCCGGTGCCGTACCTAAAAATTTTTTCAAAAGCCTTGAGGCCCTTGCTGATAATCCTTCAAAATATGCAGACACCATAGCATTCCAGATGCCGTTCAAGGTAAAGGACAAACAGAAACTGCTGGAATGCGCCAATATTGAGGAACGCTTTTTTCTTCTGCTCAAACTTATACAAAAAGAAATTCAGGTCTTTACCATGTCCCAGAAAATCAAGGGAAGGGTAAAGGAACAGATGGAAAAAATACAGAAGAAGCATTACCTGAATGAGCAGATGCGCGCCATTAGAAAGGAAATGGGAGAGGACGGCACTGCAGCGGAAATCAGGGAAATAGAGCAGAGGATCAGAAAAAAAAGAATGACCAGGGAAGCTGCCGGTGTAGTCAAAAGGGAGCTTGCAAAACTTAAAATGATGTCGCCCATGTCATCTGAGGCCACGGTAGTAAGAAATTACATAGACTGGCTGATTTCCCTGCCATGGTTCAGAAAATGCCGTTCTGCAAACGATCTGGAGAAAGCTGCACAAATCCTTGAACAGGATCATTATGGGCTTGAAAAACCCAAGGAAAGGATTCTTGAATACCTTGCAGTACAGATGCTTGTAAAAAAAATAAAAGGCCCCATTCTATGCCTTGTGGGCCCTCCAGGAGTAGGTAAGACATCCCTTGCCAAATCAGTTGCAAGGGCAACCGGGCGCGCCTTTGCACGGATTTCCCTTGGCGGAGTAAGAGACGAGGCAGAAATAAGGGGGCACAGAAGAACCTATGTCGGTGCAATGCCGGGAAAAATCATCCAGACTCTGAAGAAAACAGGGTACAACAATCCTGTATTATGCTTAGATGAAATAGATAAAATGACTGCTGACTTCAGAGGAGATCCTTCCTCAGCCCTTCTGGAAGCGCTTGACCCTGAACAGAATAAAAACTTCAATGATCATTATCTTGAAATTGATTATGATCTGTCTGAAATACTTTTCATCACTACTGCCAATACCCTTTATGATATCCCTGCGCCATTGAGGGACAGAATGGAAATAATCCAGATTCCAGGGTATACAGAATACGAAAAAATAAAAATTGCCCGGGATTATCTGATCCCCAAACAGCTTAAGGAAAACGGCCTTGACAAGACAGATGCCTTGTTTTCAGAAAATGCTGTAAAGGCAATAATAAGACACTATACAAAGGAAGCAGGGGTCAGAAACCTGGAAAGGGAAATTTCAAAGGTTCTGCGCAAAATTGCCCGCCAGATTGTTCAGACCGGAAAGAGAAAACAGCACAGAATTTCCACAACCATGCTTTTAAAATTTCTGGGCCAGCACCGTTTCAGGGATAATGTCCATGAAACCAGAGACAGAACAGGAGTGGTAACAGGGCTGGCATGGACACAGGCAGGAGGAGAGCTGCTTACCATAGAAGCCGTTACCATGCCTGGTAAGGGCAATGTTATGGTGACAGGCAAACTCGGGGATGTAATGAAGGAATCTGCACAGGCAGCAGTAAGTTATGTGAGATCCAGATGCAGACAATTGAATATAAAGGAAAATTTTTATAAAACACTTGATATCCATATCCATGTGCCAGAAGGTGCAATTCCCAAGGACGGGCCCTCAGCCGGCATTGCAATATGCACTGCCGTGGCCTCTGTCCTGATGGAAAAACCCATATCATCAAGCATTGCCATGACAGGAGAAATCACTCTGAGGGGCAGGGTACTGCCCGTTGGAGGGTTAAAAGAAAAACTTCTTGCAGCCCATACAAATGGTATTAAAAAAGTGATTGTGTCAGAAGAAAACCGGAAAGATATCAGAGAAATTCCACAGGCTATTTTAAAACAGATGCAGATACTTTATGTGGAGGACATGTCACAGGTGCTTGAGACCGCTCTTTTAACAAAATGATATGCCTATTCGATAAAGGAAATAAACCGGGTTAATGCATCAACTTCATTGAGAGTTGCTATCTGCCTGCGGATTTCAACTATTTTTTCATATTCTTCTTCATCCATGAGCAGGTCTTCTTTTCTGGTACCGGATTTATTTATATTTATGGCAGGCCATATTCTGTGTTCAGCACATTCCCGGGACAAAAAAAGATCCATATTACCTGTTCCCTTAAATTCCTGAAAAATAATATCATCCATCCTGCTTCCGGTATCCACAAGAATGGTGGCAATGATTGTCAAAGACCCTCCGTTTTCAAGTTTTCTTGCGGCCCCGAATATTTTTCTAGGAAACTCCATTGCATTGGCTCCAAGGCCGCCTGTCATGGTTTTTCCGTAGCTGTCGGTATCTGCATTGAATGCCCTTGTCATGCGGGTTAAAGAATCAATAAAAACAACTGAATTCTGTCCGATTTCAGCACAGCGGATTGCCGTATGCATGGCAAGACGGGTCATCCTCATGTGCTGACCGATCTGCTGATCAGCAGACGAATACAGCACATGGGCATTTTTAAGCCCTCTTTGGAAATCAGTAACTTCCTCAGGCCTTTCATCAACAAGAAGAACAAAGACCTTTGCATCAGGGTGGTTCATTACAATGGAATTTGCCATATGCCTTAAAACAGTGGTTTTGCCGGATTTGGGAGGAGCGATTATAAGCCCTCTTTGACCCATGCCTATGGGAGCTATAAGGTCTATGGCCTTTCCTGTCAGGTCATTCTCATCCTGGGCAAGGTGATAACGCTCAAAGGGATTGATACTGACCTGATCCTGAAGAAGCGGAGTCTGTAAAAATTCATCAAAGGGAAGTTTATTGATGGTTTCGATCCTGACCAGAGCAAGGTTTGGGTTGCCCGGGCCTTTTTTTTCGCCAAAGCCCTCAATAAAGCCGCCTTCCTTTAAATTGAGTTTTCTGATCAGGCTGTTGGATACATAGGTGTTTTCAGGCTTTGGCTGAAAATTTTCCTCTATGTTCCTTAAAAAGCCAAAACCCTTATCCATGATTTCAAGATATCCTTGTACAGGTTCCATTGCAAGACTCCTTGGTGGAAGTTCAGGATTTAAAAAACAAAGAACACGCGCTTGGAAGCGCCTTTATCTCTTTGAATTAAAAGATTACAGGGTATGATGGTAAACAAACAGATTCAATTTCCGAATGAAAATTGAATTTTTGTATAATCATAATTTCCTTATAACATATTATGATACCAGGTTCAAGCCGGACTCAGGTATCAATGGCAAATCCATGTTTTTTCTCTGCCAGCGCAAGATAGCAAAATGTTCCTGCTGCCATGATAACAGCTCCGCACGGAAAAGAAAAACCAAGGGAAAAATAATCCATTGCAGCCCCCGCCGCCATTGAGCCTGTCATCATTCCAAGGCTGTGGGCAACCGTCATGATGGACATGACCGATCCCATGGCCTTTTTCTCATCTCCCTTGACCACAGCACACGCCATTACAGCCGGCATTGAGATGCCTCCTCCTATGCCGAATACACATACTCCTGTAACAAGATCACGAAAAGAACCGCCTTTATACAAAAGCATCATACCTGCAGTTGAAATCATGCCTCCTGCAAATATAAGGATTCTTTTATCCATTCTGTCTGCAACATGGCCCATGGGCATCTGAAGAAGGCCGGAAATAAACACACCCAGGGTAACAAGCAGGCCGGTACGCGATCCTGAAAGGCTGAATTTCAAATCAGCAAACAAAGGAAGAAAACACCATATAATTCCAATACATGCTGTATATGCATATCTTACCATAAAAATTGAAATCATGCCCCTGTCCTTTAAAATGCCTGACCAGGGTACAATTTCTTTTTTTGAAGGCCTCAATACCTCTTCTGATCTGGGCGGCAGGAACAAAAGGCACAGGGCAAGGCCGATTCCTGACAGCATTCCCATGCAGGCGAAAGCAGCATCCATGGACCAGACATCTTTTATTACCCCCCCCATCAAAGGCCCTATGCTGAGACTTAAAAACATGGACAGATTAAAAAGCCCCATTGTATAGCCTTCTGAACCTGCCGGAGTAATTTCGCCCACATAGGCCTGAACCACGGGCATTATCATTGCAGAACCCGCTCCCTGTATAAAACGCAGGACAATAAGGCTTTCAATTCCTTTTGAAAATATAAAAGCTGTTCCCACAATCACATATACGGACAATCCGGCGACAATAAAAGGTTTTCTTCCCTTTCTGTCAGACACCCTTCCAAAAAACGGCAGAAACATTGTCCTGGACAAAGAAAATGCTCCAAAAATCATGCCCACATAAATTCCTGCGGCTCCAAGGCTGCTGGCATATATGGGCAGAAGAGGGACCACGATTCCAACACCTGTGACAGTTGTAAAAATCGCAAAAAAAAGGGTTAAAAATACCCCCCTATGAAAGGTATTCCTGTATCTGGTCAATGAACCTGCTCCGGGTCGCAAACTCGCCTTTTCTATAATTTGTATATGTAAGGTACAAAAACCGCTCAGCCCTTGTCATGGCCACATACATAAGCCTCCTTTCCTCAGACAGGGCTTCTTCTCCGGAATCTATGGAACGCCAGTGGGGGAACAGTCTTTCTTCACATCCTGCAATGAAAACCGTATCAAATTCCAGGCCCTTGGCAGAATGAATGGTCAAAAGCGAAACTCCGGAAGAATTCTGATCATCCTCATCATCTTCCCTGTCTTCCCTTATGAGGGCCGCCTCTTCCAGATACTGCACAAGATTGTCATAATTTTTTGCAGAATAGATCAGTTGTTCAATATTTTCCTGTTTTGAAATAAATTCTTCCCTGGTTTTTGTTTTCTTTTCAAGATATTCAAGGTAGCCTGTGTCATCAATGACAGCCTGCATTGCCCTGGCAGGGGCAAAATCCGATATTCTGTCCAGAATTTCAAGTACCTGCATAAGATTTTCATGCAATTTTTTACCAAGCACCCGGTCCTTCACCATTATCCTTGCAGCACCCTGAAGGCTTGTTCCATTCTGCCTCATGGCCGCCATTTTCTTTATCATGGCAGGGCCTATCCCGCGTTTCGGGGTATTAACTATCCGTTCAAAGGAAACATCATCATTTGGAAAGCACGCAGCGCTCAGATATGAATTAATATCCAGGACTTCCATCCTTTCAAAAAACCCCTGGGCACCTCTCATGCAATAGGGTATTCTGTAAGCCCTGAAAATTTTTTCAAATGCAAGTGAACAGAATTTGGTTCTGTAAACCACAGCCATCTTATCATACCCGATGCCGGTTCCCTGCTGGTTCAAGGCCTTGATTCTTCTTGCAGTCCACTCGGCTTCATGGGTATCCGACAGAAAATCATAAATTTCAATGACTCCGCCTTTCTTTCTGGAAAAACATTTTTTATCCATTTTATCAGGATTATAATCAATCACAGCATTGGCAGCCTGAACTATTTCATCTGCTGATCTGTAATTTTCCTCAAGCCTGAAAATTTTCGAATCCCTGTATTTTGAA
>CAYUOB010000116.1:0-8812 GCA_964446145.1 uncultured Desulfobacula sp. | reverse complement strand
CCAGTGTCAAGAGCGCCGAACATGCCGCCTTCAACTGCATTGGCAAGCATTTGATTCTGGGTTTCCAACTGGGTTTTGCCGGATTTGACCTGTGATGTTATATTGAACCACAAATTAATCAGTATAACAAGGATCTCAATAAATGACACCGGAATCAACAATTTAAGCCAAAGCCGGCTGTTAAAGGATTTAAGCAGTTTTCCAAACATATCAGCTGAATTCTCCTGAATAATATATTTAATGCGCTCCGCCAAACAAAAGCGGTTTAAAGTTAAAAGCCTCAATTCTGTCTTTGTTGTGACACCGGTTACAGATTTCCATACTGACCCTGCCCACAATCATATCAGGGTCCTCACTTTCAACATGAAGACTGCCCGGGCCGTGACAGACCTCACATCCTGCATTTTTAAGCTCAGGGGTTTTTTCTTCTGAAACAAAGCCGCCCTGTTTGCCATAACCTGTTGTATGACACTCAAAACAGGATTTATATTCCGCCGGAGTCAATTTGTTTTTCATTTTTTTAATATTTTCAAATGACCTGGACTTTTTTGCAAATTGTATATAATTTGCATATTCATGTTCATGACACTCCTTACAGGCCTTTGAACCCACATAGACCTTCTGGGCTGCAAAGCCACAGGTAAAACAAAAACAAATCAAAAGCAACAATCCAAAACTGATATAATATCTCATCTTGCCCCTCACTCACTATGTTTAGACAACAATACACCGCCAGATGTTCGCACCTACTTATAATAAAGAGTTTGTTTTAAATCAATGAATTTTTAAAGAATTTCACCACTTAACCGGAAGCCTTACCTTAAGCCCGGCTTTGTTCTTAAATACAAGAAATTTATTTTTCCTGCCATAAAGATAAAGGTCTCTTGTCACTTTTACATCCTGCCTGCAATATTGAATTATTTTCTTAATCTTTCCCTGGCGCCACCATTTAAGTGCCATGAGCCCGTCAGCACTTTTGCCTGTTCCAAGGGTATGGGTGGCAAGATGATCAAGTGACAGCCTGTATCCCAGGCGCTCATGTATTTTCAATAAAATATCAAGGGTTGGAAGGCAGGAGAAATCAAAATCTGATAATCCTGAAAGCACCTTATAGTCAAACCCGATTATGTTGAATCCTATGATCAGATCAAAATTCATAAGATTCCTGCAAAGCTCATCAACATTTTCCTGAAGATATTCAATAAAGGTATCAGATTCTGAATCATAAAGCACAGCACAGCTCACACCCATTTTTCCGGCCCTGTTCCATCCTCCCACTTCAGCAGCAGATCTCCTTGTCTCTATGTCAAGCACCCCATAGCGCAGATCATGTTCCTGAGCTTTTTTCTCATTGTCTGCATCCTTGTAATGTATTGCAGATTCAGACACAATATCCATGTGTACAGGTTCAATATGGGCAGAAATCTGATTCTGATATTCCTGAAAATTATTTTCTGACCCCCCGCGGTTCAATATCATTTCAAGAATTTTCAAAGCTGCTGTCTTGTCAATGGGTTTGTTGCCTGAGCCGCATTTGGGAGAATGAACACATGAAGGGCAGCCGTTTTCACAGGAACATGAATGAATAACCTCAAAAACTTTTTCAAGAAATTCCACAGGCCGCTCAAATGCCTGACGTGCAAGCCCCAGGCCTCCAGGCACGCCATCATAAATAAATACAGCGGATTTTCTTAACTGATCATGAAATGGTATGCTGATGCCTCCAAGGTCATTGCGGTCAGTCATGACAACAAGGGGCATAATTCCTATTGCCGCATGTTCAATGGCATGAATGCCCCCCATGAAATGCAGGTGCCCAGATTCAATCCGCTCTCTTATAACATCAGGGATTTCTATCCAGAGACCAAGGGTTTCAAACTCAAGGTCAGGAAACTCAAGCGGTACAATACCTATAAGCCTGCGTGTGGAAACAAGTTTTTTTTCAAACCCTGTCACCTTCTGGGTTATTTTCAGTTTTCCATACCCCATACGGCATGAGCCGCCTGCAATGAGACACGAATCAAGCTGCTTTATTATTGTTGTATTTTTTGAGGAACGCGCCCTGGTATAATAATGGACACTGGCCTGTCTGGCCTCAATGATCATTTTTTTAAAATCAAATTTTGTAATCAGATAGGTCTTGCCCCTGTGAAGATAAACCGCGCCCTTATGAGCTTCAAAAAAGGAACGGTGCCAATCAATTTCTCCGAGCATCTGCTTTGTCTTTTCAATGAAAACAGGAATAGTTTTTCCTGTTCCCCGCAGATTCACATCTCGATGCACTGATCTGCGTGACGCATACCAGTGGTCACCCCTGCGGGTTCTTAAAAGTTCAACATCATTTTCAAGCCTAGATACCGCTTTTCTCACATCAGGATCCTGCAGAAGGCTCTCCTGTATATCAAGGCGGAGTTCAACAGCAGCGCATAAAAGATGCTGTTTCATTATTTTCATGTTATGGGGGTTGATCACAGCTTTTTCAGGAGGCATTGAAAAAACCGCTTCAGGGTGATTAATCATATACTGATCAAGAGCATCTTCATGGGCAACAAAAATCAGGAGAGAATCTCTGCCGTTCCTTCCCGCCCGCCCTGCTCTCTGCCAGAACGACATGATGGTTCCGGGGTATCCCACAAGTATGCATATATCAATATTGCCTATATCTATTCCAAGCTCAAGCGCGCTTGTGGTAACAACAGCAAGCAGGTCTCCTGAGCCCAGTCTCCTTTCTATTTCCCTTCTTTCTTCAGGCAGAAATCCTGCCCTGTAGGCACTGATTCTTTCCGCAAGGCGAGCTGCCTGCCTTGATGTCCATATGGCAATGAGTTCAGTGATTTTGCGCGATTGCGTGTAACAGATGGTTTTAAGCTTTCTGTGAACTGCAGAATGAATCAGGGCTATGGCTGTTCTGGCAGAGCCTTCAAGGCCGCGCATGAGAATTACATCCTTTTTCCCTGAAGGTGCCCCTGACCTGTCAACAACCCTGACATCAAGGCCGGTAAGCCGGCCAGCAAGGGATGCTGGATTGGCAATTGTGGCAGAACACAGGATAAACACAGGCTCTGCTCCATAAAACCTGCATATTCTCAAAAACCGCCTGAACACCCAGGCCATATTGGAGCCCATTACCCCCCTGTAAGTGTGAACTTCATCCACCACCACGTATTTAAGGCCGGTAAAAAAATCCTCCCATAGATCATGATGGGCAAGAAGAGACAGGTGAAGCATTTCAGGATTTGATAAAAGTATTTCAGGAGGATTTTTCCTGATCTTCGATTTTTGCCACGGAGACAGATCTCCGTCATACACAGCAGCATTTAATGAATCAGGCAAATTATATTTTTCATTTACCTTCTGCAGCAATCGTCTGACCACTGACAATTGATCCTGAGCAAGCGCCTTTAAGGGGAACAGATATAATGCACTTGATCCGGGTTCTCTGACAAGTGTTTCAATAACAGGAAAATTGTAAATAAGGCTTTTGCCGCTTGCTGTGGGGGTTGTCACAAGCGTATGAATCCCGCTTTGAATCAGATCAATGGCCTGCTTCTGATGACAATACAATTTCCGGATACCCAGCTTTGCCATCAGAAATTTCTGAATTCCGCTGACATACGCCTCTTCAGGTGCAAAAACAGGCCGGTCAGGCACAAGCGTTTTATGACAGACAATATCCCCTGCAAAGCCCTTATATTTTTTCAGGGCATCAATATAATCCCTTAAAATCACAAAATACTTTTTCCCAGGGCAGAAAGGGTCAGTTCGACTGCCAGTTCCGCTGTTTTATTGGCAATATCAAGAATGGGGTTTATCTCAACCAGATCCATTGATGTAATTTTACCGGAATCTGCAAGTATTTCCATGAGAAGATGGGCTTCACGATATGAAAGACCGCCCGGCACAGGAGTGCCCACTCCGGGAGCTTCAACAGGATCAAGAGCATCCATGTCAACGGTGAGGTGGATTCTTTTCAAATGAATAAGTTTCATCAGAGCCTTGTTTGCCACTGAACTTATTCCCTGTTCATCAATATCCCGCATGGTAAATACAGTGATGCCCGATTTTTTCAGCCTTTTCCTTTCTCCTGCATCAAGGTCTCTCTGGCCGATCATAACAACATTCTCAGGGTTAATTTTGGGCCCTGGCCTTCCAATATTGACAAGACAATCATGGCCCTCTCCTGTCAGTGCGGCAAGGGGCATGCCATGAATATTTCCTGAAGGTGAGGTCTCAGGTGTATTGAAATCCCCGTGGGCATCCATCCATATGAGTCCTGTCGGTTCATCACCTGTAACAGAAGATACAGTTCCAACGGCAATGGAATGATCTCCGCCGATGAACAAAGGAAAACGCCCGGCTCTGACAATTTTTTCACCTTCCTTGTATATTGATTCGCAGATATCGGTAATTTCCCTTAAATATTTATGTTTGTCATCTCCAGGCTCTGTTCCTGCATGACTGTCCCTAACAGGTATGCTTATATCCCCTGTATCCATGACTTCATGCCCAAGTGCGCGCAGCCTTGAAACAAGGCCTGTATATCTGACTGCGGCAGGGCCCATGTCAACTCCCCGAAGCAATTGCCCGAAATCCATGGGCACCCCTATCACACTGATTTTCCTTGCCATTGTTGAATCTCCTTTAATTATTGACGGGTTGACAGCTCCTATAGCATAGAGTATGAAACCTGTTCAACTATAAAGATAATATATTGCAATGCTTTCAGGAGCTTTTTATTTACTATGATACCCGAATATGAAATAAAGTCAGAACAGACTCTGAATTTAATCAATAACCTTCTGGGCCAGGGGATAACAAAAATAAGTGTACTGCTTCGGCATTCTGAACGTTTTTTTTCCAAAGACCCATTAAAAGAACCTTTCATGGGCCTGACAGACAAAGGCAAAAAATCTGCATTTGATTTGGGCGCAAACCTTGGGCCTGAACCAGTGCCTGTATTGTATTCAAGTTCCATTGGCAGATGCATTGAAACTGCCTATTTAATTGACAAGGGATTCTGTGCAGGTCATAATAACATAACAACAGACCATAACCGCCTTGATGACAGGTTGACTCCCTTTTATATCAAGGACATGGTAAAAGCTGTTCACATGGTACAGGAAACAGGTGTCAGCCTTTTTCTGCGCAACTGGTTTGATTCTGCAATTGACGAGGCTGTAATGGATAATCCGGCTGATACTGCCAATACCCTGTGTAAATTCATGGTTGAAAAAATTATGGGCCTCCAGGATAATCAAATATGCCTGTGTATTTCCCATGACTGGAATATATTTCCTGTCAGGGAATTTAAAATGGGGCTTAAACATGAAACCGCAGGTGATGTGGATTACCTTGACGGGGTTGTTTTTTTTGAAAAAAAACATCAGTATTTTCTGACGGATAGCAACACAGATCCGATCAGGCTGTCATGAATCCTGCCTGCCATAATAAAAAAAGGAAATAATCATGGGAAAAACCAGAATCACCATTTTGTGTGAAAACACAGCCGGCATTGAAATGGGTATAATCGGTGAACACGGATTTTCAGCACTGATCGAACAGGGCGACAAAAAAATTCTCATGGATACCGGCCAGGGCCTGGCCCTTGAAAACAATGCCAGATTCCTGGGAGTTGATCTTAGTCAGATGGAAAATATAATACTGAGTCATGGCCATTATGACCATACAGGCGGCCTTAAATATTTAATGCCCTCAGACAGGCCCAGGAATATATATTGTCATCCTCATGTCTTCACACCCAAGTATGTGATAAAACCTGGAATAGGAGAGATTTTCATAGGCACAGGCTTCAGCCGGGAACAGCTTGAATCGGACATGAAGGCCAAATTTCATTTTTTAAAAGATTTCACACAGGTATCTGAAAATATTTTCTTTTCCGGAGAGATACCAAGACTGACAGACTTTGAAAAAAATGACAATCGCCTTTTATTGAAAAAAGGCTCTGAATTTATCGAAGATCCACTGGTTGATGATGCTTCCCTTTTGATTGAAACTGCAGCCGGCCCTGTCATCCTGACCGGATGTGCCCACTCAGGCATTGTAAATATCATGAATCATTTTGCAGAAAAAACCGGGCATAAAAAATTTCATGCAGTGATCGGAGGAACCCATCTTGGATTTCTCGGCTCAGAAAATCAGCTTGAAAAAACAATGGATGCCTTTGACAAATATGAACTTGACCTGATTGGAGTTTCCCATTGTACAGGTGCCAAGGCTGCAGCTGTGTGCTACAACAGATTCAAGGACAGGTTTGCATTTGCAAATGCCGGATGGAGCGTAAGCTTTTAAGCCCTGCTATCAACCCTGCCAGTGAACCAGACAGGAATCATAAAAGAAACCCTGAAAGGAATTGTGGACAGGGTAACCTTTCATAACCCTGACAATGGATGGTCGATTCTGAAGGTCATGCCCTTTGACAATCCTGGCAGCCGTGTCAGTGTAATTGTACACCAGACAAAGGTTTTTGCAGGTGCCACCATGGAATTCCGTGGGACCTGGACTGTTCACCCTAAATACGGCAGACAGTTCAAGGCAGATATTGCAACGGAAAAAAAGCCTGCCACCACCGCCGCTCTGGAAAAATATCTTGGATCAGGGCTTATAAAGGGAGTCGGACCCAAGACCGCAGCAAAAATAGTCAGGCATTTCGGCAGCGCCACCCTTGAAATCTTTGAAAAAAACATTCAAAGGCTTACAGAAGTCCCAGGCATCGCAGACAAAAAACTTGACATGATTCAAAAAGCCTGGACCGAGCACCGGGCCATAAGGGAAGTCATGATGTTTTTGCAGTCACACGGAATTTCCACGCTTTTTGCCGTCAGAATATATAAAAAATACGGAGATGATGCCATAAGTATTGTCACCGGAGACCCTTACAGGCTGGCAAATGATTTTTACGGAATCGGCTTTTTTTCTGCGGACAAGGTGGCTTTAAGCATAGGATTCGCACCTGACAGCCCGCCCAGAATCATTGCCGGAATAAAACATGTCCTTTCAGCAGGACGCAATTTCGGACATTGCTTTCTGACATTCGACCAGATAAAAGAACAGGTTAAAACCCTGCTGAACCTTGATCTGGCTGACAGGCTTTCCATGCTGCTTGAGAATATGGAAGAACAAAATCTTCTGAAGGTAAGGTATCTGCCATCCGGCAATGGAATGACAATCCCATGCTATTACTCAAAATCCATTTATTATGATGAAAAATATATTGCTGCCTGGATAAAAAATTCACGAAAATATTCCTTATCAATACAGATGTCAAGGGTTGAACGCTGGATAGACCTTTATTGCAGGGCAAAAAATATTTCACTCAGTGACGGCCAGGCCCATGCCGTCAAAAATATTGTCAGGCAAAAATTTTCCATTCTGACGGGAGGGCCTGGATGCGGCAAGACCACTGCCACAAAAATTCTTGTAAAACTTATCCAGGCAATGAATCTGAAAACCATTCTTGCTGCTCCCACAGGAAGAGCAGCCCAGAGGATGACAGAGGTGATCGGGCAAAAAGCCGGAACCATCCATCGGTTACTGGGGTGGCAGGGCCAGAATTTTAAAAAAAATCAGGACAATCCTCTGAAAACAGATTTTCTGATTGTGGATGAGTGCTCCATGCTTGATACCAGCCTGACTGCCTCATTGCTCAGAGCAGTTCCTGAAAATGCCCAGGTTCTGTTCATAGGGGATTCTGACCAGCTTCCATCAGTGGGGCCGGGAAATATCCTAAAGGATATGATAGAATCGAACATAGTCCCGTGTTTCAAACTCACACAGGTATTCCGGCAGGCGCTTAACTCAAAAATCATTAAATATGCCCATCAGATCAACAAAGGCCTGTTGCCGTGGATACAATCCCCATTTAAAAACCCTGAAATCTGGCAAGACAGAACAGACTGCATTTTCATTGATTCAGATGAAGCAACAATGGAGCAGGTCCGATTCATCGCAAAAGTAAAAAACTTTTACAATGATGTGAAATTATCAGAATCTGAAAACCCCTTTGAATTCAGAACCAATGAAAAGGTGAAGCCATATGAATCTGAGATCAATATTCCTGAAAAGTTTAAACACGTTGACCTGCAGACATTATATAAGTCCCGAACCAGAACTGAAGCGCTCAAGACAATCATAAAAAAAATACATCCATGGTCATCCCTGAACTATGGACTGTCTGCCCTGGATGTCATCAAAAAACTTTACAGGGACTGGATCCCCAAATATTATGGAAACCAGGAAATTCAAATTTTATCGCCCATGACAAGGGGCAGCCTCGGCACAATGAACCTCAACAGGATAATACAGGAAGTATCAAATCCAGCCGGGCCCGGAAAACAGCAACTTAAAGTATCAGACAGAATATTCAGAACAGGGGACAGAGTTATCCACAGGCGAAACAACTATGATCTTAAAGTTTTCAACGGTGACATTGGAATAATTAAAAGTATTGACCCCATCAACCTGACCTGCATCATTTCATTTTATCCCGGAGGAAGACAGGTCATCTACAGGCACAATGACATGATCGAACTTGATCTTGCCTATGCCATAACAATACACAAGGCACAGGGAAGTGAATTCGGAATTGTCATCATTCCTGTTTTATCCCAGCATTTCAACATGCTGTTCAGAAATCTGATCTATACCGGAATCACGCGGGCCAGAAAACTGGCTGTATTTGTGGGCACGCGAAAAGCACTTGCAATGGCTGTTAAAAATCAGGATATTAATAGACGCCAGACAGGCCTGCGCCATTTATTGCAATACTGAAGATGCATAAACTATATGTGAGTTA
>CAYUOB010000115.1:0-9022 GCA_964446145.1 uncultured Desulfobacula sp. | reverse complement strand
TAAAAAAGGGCTTCAGAAAAACTCTGAAACCCTTGCCGCTCTAAGTGGCGTCCCCAAGGGGATTCGAACCCCTGTCGCCGGCGTGAAAGGCCGGTGTCCTGGACCGGGCTAGACGATGGGGACGCATAATACGTCTTTGTTTTTCATTTTGGTGGTGGGCCGTGCTGGGCTCGAACCAGCGACTCTCTGCTTAAAAGGCAGATACTCTGCCAACTGAGTTAACGGCCCCAGTGCCAACAAAAAAACAGGAGATATCTATATGATTACAGAATTTTTGTCAACACTTTTTTGAATCAGAGTATATTTTTTTATATCAGACAGATTCCTTCAGATCCTTCAGCTCAGGTTTTTCTTTTATTCTGGCAAAGGAGACAAGGTTGCCGTTCCTGGCGGAAGGGGTCAAATATGCCTTGAGTTTACGTTCCACCATCCTGGGATGAAGTTCATCATGAATAGCCAGAACACCATCAGTGATCATTTTCTGAAGGAACAATTCCTTGACAGTTCTTTCCCTTATATTGGCTGCAAAGGGCAGAAATATGAAATTTGCCAGCACTATTCCATACAGGGTCGAGGTCAGGGCTATGGGGACAGTGGACATTATGACAGATGAATCTCCCACACCTGAAAGCATGCCGATGAGCCCCACAACACTTCCCACAAGCCCGAAGGAAGGAGCAACATCAGCCATGCTCTGCAGCACTCTTCTTGTTTCATCCCGCCTCATCCTGAAAAAATACATCTCAGCATTCAAGGAATCCTTGATCTGCTCCCTTGTATATCCGTCAACCAGCAGTCCTATGGCCTGTTTTAAAAATATAATTGTTGTCTCATCCTCATCATCCTGAAGAGATAGAATTCCTTTCACTCTTCTTTTCACGGAAAGATCAACAAGAATCTTAACAATTTCTCCGGGGTCTGCCATTTTCCTGCAATATGCTGTCTTAAGCACCTTGAACACAATTTCTATTCTTTTCATGTCATAGCTTAAAAATGTTGCTCCCAATGTTCCGCCGATGACAATGAGAAAACCTGACATATTCACATACAGCCCGGTATTTCCATGCAGAAAAAAACCGGAAAAAAACACAATTATACAGATTATAAGTCCCAGTATGTTTTTTTTTGCCTGTTTCAGGAATAAAGTCTGTTCAGGGTTCAGCATCCTGCCTCCTTATAAAATTATATTTTTTTATTTGAGCCGGTATATGGTTTGCGTTTAACCAGAATAATTTCCACCCTCCGGTTCAAAGCTCTGTTACGGGCAGTATCGTTGGGGCGTACAGGATCATTGGATGAATGGGCAGTGATAAATATCCTGTTTCCATCTATTTTATCTTTCTCAATCAGATATCTTGCCACCATTACCGCCCTTTTTGCTGACAATTCCCAGTTGGTGGGAAATTCCTGTGAACCGGCAGGAGCACTGTCTGTATGGCCTGCAATATTTATCATGAAATCATTTTCCTTGAGCACCCTTGCAATCTGATCCAGCTGATACCTTGCACCCGGTTTCAGATCTGCTCTGCCGGGATCAAATAAAAAATCCCCGGCCAGGACAATGCGCACAGTTCTGTCCTTTGTCAGTTCAACAGAGCCCGGCTGATTGAGCATCACCTCTGAAACAGCCTGCCGTGTTCTGTCATATACCCGGGACAAATTTTCCTGCAAAGTGGCATTAACGACCCTGTGTGATCCTGATTCAGAAACATGATTCATACCGGGACCTTTCCCGAAAAGCAGATCCCTGTTGCCTGTCTGGTACACATACATGACTGCAAAAAAAATAAACATGGTCATCATGAGATCTGACCATGAAACTGACCATTTATCATTTTTTTTCTCAGGAGGGTATGACAGAATCTCATCATAGAATTCTTCCATGTCGTCTCTGACCGAACAGGACAAGTCCGAAGTTTTTTTGATCTTCTCCATTTCCATGGCCATAATCCTTAAAATAAAAAAGCCGACTGGTTGATTTTACCTGATTTACAACCAATCGACTTTTAAGGTGCCGGGCTTTAGCTATGTAATTTTTTTATCCCAGAATCCGGGTCAGGTTTGCCTTTATTTTCTGGAATACAGATCCCCATTGCCCAGGTGCATCCTGGCGGAACAATTTCATTGAAGGGTACCACGGAGAATCATTGCGGCCTGTCATCCAGCGCCAGTCAGGACAGAAGGGCAGCAAAGTCCATACCTGTTTTCCAAGAGCACCTGCAAGATGTGCAACAGCAGTATCCACACTGATTACAAGGTCAAGATTTGCAATTATGGCCGCTGTATCGGCAAAATCAGAAATTTCAATGCCCAGGTCTCTGTCCAGTATTTTTCCGGGATCAATATCCGTCCATTTATCATACTTATCCTTTTGAAGGCTGAAAATCTCAAGCCCGGAAATCTCCTTCAGTCCTGAAAACATGCTCAGGCAGACAGAACGGGTTGCGTCATTGGCATGGTCAGGATGGCCTGCCCATACTATTCCGATCTTAAAAGCATTGCTGCTGCCAATCCTGTGCTTCCATATTCTTACAAGTTCAGGATCTGCATCAAGATAAGATTCACGGGCAGGAATATTATCAAGCCTTGTATTAAATATTCCCGGCAGGGACAGCAAAGGCACATGAAAATCAAACCTGTCCACAGGCCGGGTGTCCACATTTCTCTGGCCCACCCACAACCTGTCAAATCCCTTAAAAGGTTCCACAAGCCTCACCAGTGCAGGCACGACTTCAAATATGACACTGCCTCCAAGCTCCTTTACAAGGGGAAGATAACGCATGAACTGAATGGTATCACCCATTCCCTGTTCTTCATACACAAAAACAGTCTGGCCGTGAAACGGCTGGCCTTCCCATCGTCTTCCAGCATCAATAGCGCGTTTGGGGGTTCCTGGACGTTTCCAGCGCCATTCATATTCCTTCCATCCCCTGTCAAACTCACCCATGAGAAGCAAAAGCATGGATCTGTTCCATCTTGCAGGGACAAATTCAGGGGCAATTGCAATGGCTTTTTCATATGCTTCAAACGCTCTGTCATACCTGCCTGAAAATTTAAGCGTTTCTCCGAAATTATTATGGGCCTCAAAATAGGCGGGATCCATTTCAATGGCCTTTGCAAGATTTTCAAGGGCCTGATCCAGCCTGCCGAGCCGTGTCAGGGAAACTCCCATATTGTTATAGGCTTTTTTATTGCCCTCATAATTAAAAACAACAGCTCTTTCATACCACTGGATTGACTCCTCATACCTGCCCTGTTCATGGGCTACATTGCCCATGTTAAGATAGCAGGAAGGATTGTCAGGATTAAGTTCAATTGCCTTTTGAATATATTCTTCAGCTGCCCTGAAATTCTGTACATCATAGGCAATAACCCCGATAAAATGATGGGCATCTGCATTCTCAGGTTCAAGTTCAAGAACCTGCCGGCACAAAATTTCCGCCTGCCTGAGCTCTCCTGCATCATAAAGCTTCATTACCTGCTGAAGTGTTTCCTGGGTACTGGTCATAATCGCTCCCTAGCTTTTTTATAATTTTCCATTGTTCCTATATCCCTGTGATACTGATCATTGAAAAAAGTGAAAATTTTCCCCGTGAATTCAGGCAGAACCTGGGTTGAAAAATCAATTTTCTCCCGGCCAATGGATTCAAGAAAATCAAAAATCGAATTTTCAAGAATATAAACTGCACCATTTGCAAGATTGCCCGGAGGATTTTTGACCTTTTCATGGAAGGCCCTGACAACGGAATGTTCGTCCAGTTCTACTATACCGCAGGATTCAGGAGTGTCTGTTCTGAAAGTCATCATGGTTATTTCACAATGTTCAGGCCTCCCTGCATGGGCGCTTAAAAATCTGTCCATGCTGAATATGGAAAAATTATCCCCATGAATCATCAAAACAGGCCCGGTTCCGAAAAAATCCCTGTTTTTCAGCAGGGTTCCACCTGTGCCGAGCAATTCTTCTTCAAAAACCATGCTGACTTTTTCCCTGTACAGGCTTGTTTCAAGATATTGAATCACTTTGTCCGGCATATAATGCAGATTCACAAGCACTGCGTCAATATCCGGAGAAGCGCAGAGCATCTCAAGCCAGTAATCCATCAGCGGTCTGCCCTTCAGTGGCACAAGGCATTTTGGAATTTCAAGGGTAAGCGGCCTGAGCCTTGTGCCCAGTCCGGCTGCCAGAAGCAGAGCCTTCATATATGTGTCCCCATATACATATCAGCCACGGACAATGGAATATTCCCGTTTCTTCCCACCTGACAGGCAGCAGCCACAGAGCCGAGGTAGGCACTCTGCCAGATATCTGCACCTGCAGCAAGGGCAAGCGCGGAACAGGTCAGAACGGAATCTCCTGCACCGGCAGGGTCAACAGGAGTTTTATTCATGGCTTCAAGCCTGTCAGTGAGATAATGATCCTTGTTTGCATCGTCTGCATGAATCAGCATACCTGACTTGTCAAGCGTGATAAAAACATTTTTTGCATGTGATTTTTTTCTCAGTTTTTCAGCCAGTACGACAAGTCCGGATTCAAAATCCTTAAGCGCAAGCCTTGCTTCCCTTTCAGTCGGAGTCATGAGCATCATATGTTCAAACCTTGAAACATCTCCCACCTGGGAAGAAGACTGACTGTCAGCCACCATCATTATGTCATGACGGCGGCACAGGGCAACAATATCACTCACAAGTGGCTGGGGCAGACATCCATAATTGAAATCCGAAAATATGATCAGATCCTGATCAGGAATCATATCTGCAAGCCTGTTGAATATTTTTTTCTGAAGTTCACGGCTTATGGGATGCTGGCGCAGATGATTCACACGCAAAAGAGTCTTGCCTGCACTCCGGTAGCGCTGTTTCAAAATTGTGGGACGGCTGTCATCCTGGAAAATATGAGCAGCAACACCTGCTTCGTCAAGTTTGGCATTTATGAAACTGACTATCTCATCATTGCCTGTAACTGAAAAAAAAGACACCAAAGCTCCCAGGTTGCTGGCATGGGCAGCAACAATACCGGCACCTCCAAGATAAAGTTCAAATCCCACAGGTGTCACAACTATCGTTGGATCTTCCTGGCTCATCCCCATTGCATCACAGGTAATATATTCATCAACAATCACTTCTCCCATGACAAGCACTTTCAGGCCGCTGAAATTTTTCAGCACCACATCAAGGTCAGACCAGGAAAATCCATGCCTGGTCATAAAAATCTCATTTCTGACAAAAGAACTGGAAATAAGCCGCTGGGATTCATCCTGAAGAAGCTCGGCCAGAGAGAAACTCATATCCCCGGAGCTGAACAATATTCTGCCGCCATATGCTTTTACCGCATCTGCCTCAGGATTATAGGAATTTTCATGTTCCTTTCCCTTGACAACAATTGCAGGCTTCAGACATGAAATGAATTGAGCCACATCATCTTCAAGTATGAAACAATGATCCACAAGACTTATTGCACGAACACCCTCAAGCCTTGTTTTTTCATCCAGGAGAGAATCTCCGGAGGCATCATTGTACACTCCCACCACAAGATAATCCCCGCATTCAGCAGCAAAGCGCAGAAGCCTTAAATGTCCGGGATGAACAATATTAAAAAACCCTGACACAAATACAATTTTCCCTTTGCCGCGGGTTTGTCTGCGGATGATTTCAAGGTTTTTTAATGACCTTTGTCCCAGCATTGGTTCTGTGTTTTTGTCCGGCATCAATTTAAAAAAATCTTATTTATAATTATCAATCACCCTGCCTGCTATATCCTGAGGGGTAAGCTTGTTTATCTTTCTTGCATTTTCCTGGTTTCCTGACCTGTGGGTGAAATGATCCTGTATTGCAAAACGCAGAAACCTGCGCGGCAGCATGACATTATTGTCAACAGCCCATTCTGCCACAGCCGAACCGAATCCTCCGATAATAGAATGTTCTTCAATGGTACACACTGTGTCAAACCTGGAAAATATGTCACCAAGCATTTCACCATCAAGGGGCTTTACCGTATGCATGCTCACAACCTGAGGAATTATGCCGTGGCCGGCAAGCAGGTCTGCTGCATCCATGACAACCGGCATTATATTTCCGCATGCCACAAGGCATACTTTCTGACCTTTTTTAACAACAATCCCTCTGCCCAGCTCAAGGTCAGGAGGTGTTTCATGAATCACAGGTTCGTTTTTCTTGCCAAGCCTTATATAAACCGGTTTTTTCAGAGCCAGGGCCTGCCTCAGGCACAGCCTGACCTCCACTGCATCACAGGGGCACATTATGTGCATATTCGGAAGCACACGCATTATGGCGATATCCTCAAAGGAATGATGAGTTGCCCCAAGCCCGGCATAGGAAAGCCCTGCTCCAACCCCGACAACCACCACAGGAAGATTATGATAGCAGATATCTATTTTGATCTGTTCATAACACCTTGAAGTATTAAAAGGAGTGATCGTATAGGTTACAGGCTGAAGCCCGCTCATGGCCATGCCCGCTGCCATTGAAGTCATGTTTGCCTCGGCAACCCCGCAATTGAAAAACCTGGATCCGAACTCCTTTTTATAGGGGTTGAACAGCCTGTTGCCTATATCTCCTGAAAGCAGCACAATCCTGCTGTTTTCAGCGGCCAGGGCCTTTATTTCACTTGCAAATGCATTTCTCATATATTTAAAATCCTGTGCTGATATTTTTCACGCAGCTCATGCATCATGCAGAGAGATCAGGCATCTTCCTGAAGTCTGCCCTGTCTTCATCCTTTTGATTGCAGTATTTATATCATCAAGACAGAACCTGTCAGTTATAAGCTGATCAAGCATGAGTTTTCCCTTTTTATACAGATTCGCATACCTTGGTATATCCATTTCAGGCCTTGCTTCTCCTCCGTGGGAACCTGTAATGACCTTGCCAAAATGCAGATCAAGGGAATATATACTGATATTGTCTCCTTTTTTGGGAACTCCCACAAGAACTATTCTGCCATCAGATTTTGCAAGCTTATAGGCAAGATTTATCATGTCAGTGCTGCCTGTATTATCAATTACCACATCTGCACCTGACTGACCTGTGATTTCAATTATCTTTTCCGCCAGGCTGGTTTCCTTCACTGAGTTTATCACATGGGTTGCCCCGAAATTCCGCGCCATTTCAAGACGATTGTCAAAAATATCCACTGCAACAACAGGATATGCAGAACACAGGCAGGCGCCCTGAACAATATTCAGGCCGACCCCGCCTGCCCCAAGCACCACAACGGATTCGCCTATCTTAACATTCGCATTGTTGTTGATGACTCCAAGACCCGTTGTTACGGCACATCCCATGAGAGGAGCAATATCCAGGGGCAATCCTTCGGGAAGTTTTGTAAGCCTGTTTTCAGAAACAACGGCATATTCATTGAATGTAGTTACAAATCCCGCATTAAGACGCCTGCCCTTCCAGGAGTACAAGGGTGGTGCAGCGTCAATGCCAGGCCCTTTTCTCCAGTGCATCACAACCTTATCACCTGCTGATACATACCTGACTGCCGGCCCTGTTTCAACCACTTCTCCCGAACCTTCGTGTCCCAAAAGATGAGGCAGAAATCTGTCCTCACCTTTTACTCCGTTTATCTCCCCTATCTGAGACCCGCAGATCCCGCTGTACAGCACCTTGACCAGCACCTGACCCGGCTCAAGCTTTTCCGGCAGAGTTACTTCATCTATAACAAGTTCTTTTCCAAGCTCAACCAGTATGGCAGCTTTCATTTTCAAAGGAATATCCATTTTTTATCTATCCCTGACCTGATTGGTAATTATTCAAAATAAATAAAGGAATGATCACCTGTATAATTACAGGTCTCAAACCACCACTGCCATTCCTCAGGAGTGCAGAACATCTCGCATGTTACCTGCCAGTACAGAAGATTCACCTTTTCCTGTTCATTTCTGTATGATTCCACGCAGATATACTTGTTTTTCTTTCCAACCCTTTCAATTTCCATGAGGGCTTTATGAAAATCCATGCAGTAAAGATTATGAAGAGTGGTAATTGATACCACAAGATCAAAACTGCTGTCCTCAAAGGGAAGTTCTCTTGCATGACAGACCTGTAGCTTATCCTTTACCTCATTTTTGGCGTTTTCAATTGCATAATCTGATATATCAATCCCTGCAATTTCTATTCCCGGGACCACCTTTGTGAAATCATACAGCAGAAAACCCTTGCCGCACCCCACATCAAGAACCCTGTCTCCGGGTTTAAGCCCGTAATGGTCGACCATTGCCCTGGCAACTTTTTCCCATCTCCCGTCATATTTATACCCGCCATAACAGATTCTTCTGTCGCCGTCCCAGTAATCATAACCCCATTTTTTTGCTTTTTCTGCTGCTTCTGCCTTGGGATAGTCATTTACCCTTTTAAGATAATCTCTTTTTGTGCTCTTATGAACCTGTGAAATAAAATCAATATATGCCATATCATCCACCTTTTATTCTGATAATTCAAACATGCTCAAGCCAGTTGTCAAAATATATACGGGCCTTTCTCATCTGAAGATTACGCCTGTCTTCATCAAAAAAAGCATAATGCCGCCTCTGCGATCCTGTTTTTAAAAAATCATTCAACATGATGCAGCACCATTTTATCCTGAACAGAGGCATCAAGGCCTCTGCCCTTTTTGCCACATTATATTCTGATTCAGTAATTTTTTGTGTCCTTTCAATAAACCAGCCGAAAAAATCCATGGGAACAGGAATTTCAGGCTGACAGAAAAAATCACACACCATTTTGACAGGATCATCCCATCCTGCATATTCAAAATCAATGAAAAAAATCCGGCCTGAAGAATGAAACACGCTGTTATGAAACCCGAAATCAGAAGGCGACAATATCAAAACAGACCCAGGCAGAACCCTGTCAATATTATTCAGGCCAAGAATATGGTTACGGATCTTTTCCCATGCAGGCACAAGTTTTCCCACGACAAATTCCGATAATTGCCCTGAGATCTCATCATGGATTTTTATTCCTGATATTTTTTTGATTCTTGAATCAACACCCTTAA
>CAYUOB010000114.1:0-9036 GCA_964446145.1 uncultured Desulfobacula sp. | reverse complement strand
ATTTTATATTCAAACCGTCTTTACGGCGTACTGCTTCTTAATTTAATGCCCTGGCTGCGGCTGAGACAATCAATTTAGGATCTTCTGATATTTTTTTTCCGCCAACTATCAATATATGCAGTTTGATTATCAATCGTGGCAGCATCGATCCCGGCGTGACCACACAAAAAGCTAGCTCCTATGTCTTGATCAGGCTGTAGATCATTGCACTGGCATGAGCGCCCCGGGGACTGCCTGAGAACAGCCAGTTCTTCCGGCCCACAACAAAAGGTCGGATGGCTTTTCCCGGCAGGCTTTTGGGTGGGGCCTTTTTCTCGATCTTGTACAGTTCGCTGATATATTTCAATGCAGTGCTGGGTTCCTGTCCCCGGCAACCTTTATGGCCCAGTTGCACATGGTTGCCCGGGGCAGTTCGATCCCCAGTCTTGAAAATTGTCTTTCCTGACGATAAAAAGGAAGCGCATCTGCAAATCTGGCTGTCAGGATATGGGCAAGAAGGCCCGGAGTAGCAATACCTTTTGGGATGATCTGAAAAAAAAGCCTGTGCTCATTGCAGATGCCGGTTTCATGTACGCAGCCAAAATGAGTGGCCAGGCACAGGCCTATGATCTTTTTACCCCTGATGCAGGAGAGCTTTCGTTTCTGGCTGATGAAACAGCTCCTCATCCGTTTTACACACAGGGATTCATCCTCCACGATGATAATAAGGTTCCAGATCTCATCGCACGGGCATATCAGCACGGGAATGAAGATTTCAAAAGCAGCCCATATTGCGGCAAAAGTCAACCGGGTTGCCGGGTTTCTCTGCCAGCCCAGCCCTGCAACCCAGGTCACAGAAATCATCCGGCATATTCCTCAGGCTCTGGAAAAAGTCCTGAAGGAATAACAGAACAGGCCGGGGTGTTTCCAGGTTTGCCCAGGCCGGCAGTTATTTGCGGTGCCAGACCCCGTCAGGCCCCTGAAAGAACTCCCCTGGTTTTGTTTTGGCAGCCTTGCGTTTTGCCTGAATTTTCTCAACAAGTTCAACGCTTGTGTTCTGCTGCTTTGCAAAATACTCGTAAACTGTTTTGCGGTCCCTGTTTTCCGCTGCAATGACATCCTGCTTCGGTTTTGCAGAAGTAACATATCCAAGATACCCCCTGTTGTTTTCCCCTATAAGCCCTTTTGCCTTAAGATGGGCAATCACAGGAAGGCGCTGTTTCATTCTCTGTTTGATGGAACCTGCAACGGCAATCTGGGATGATACAAAAACACATATGATCAGCAATATGCTTAATTGAAAAATTCTGTGCAGTTTCATGTCTCCTCCATTATTCTTTTATCTTGTCTTCAGCAGCTTCTATGTCATCGAAGAAATCGTCCAGAGCTTTCTGCACCCTGACATTTATGTCAATGGTAATGTGTATCGGCTCAACTTTTATGGGTTTCACCTCAACCTGGCTTGTTGTCCGGACAGGTTTGACATCTATTTCATGGCGGGTCTGGCACCCGGATGCGACAAAGAGGCCAAGGAACAATGCAATGAAAAATATTTTTCTGAACATATGCTCTCCTTTTATTTTAAGATTGACTGTATTTTATTACCAAATTTAAGCACATCATTAAAGGGCAGTTTTAAATTTACATCCAGCCTTATTCCCTGAAAACGGGAGCCCCTGCTTGAAGAATCAACCCTGACAAACCTGCCGAACTGTTTTTTATATTCAAAGGGAAGAACATTGGAAGGCCTGCCATTGATCTGCATTTTTACTTCAAGGGTATCGCCTTTTGTATTAAACACGAGTCTTGCCCATTTATAGTTAAAATCTTTCAATGCCTCCTTTGCAAGATCAAGCTGGGCAAACTGAGGGCTGTCCATTGGAAGTCCGCTGGTTATTTTTTCCGTGTTCATTATGATGAGCTTTCCGCCCCTTCCAGGAGTTGAAAATAAAAATCCATTGTCAAAACCGATATTACCCCCGGAATACACAACAGGAATACGGCCGTTTAATGTTCCGCTTCCACTGGCATCAAAAACTCCCATCTGTTTTAAGAGCTGAGTCATTTTAAGCCTGTCGCAGTAGAGGGTTACAAAATATTTATGATCCTTTTCCGGAATACGCATGGATTCGGTTGAAACCAGGCCGCCGCACCATCTGAACCTGATATTTTCCACAAGCAGGGATCTGAGATTTTCAAGAGTAAACCTGACCCTGGCATCCCTGACCCTGACCCTGCCAAGATTCAGGGAATCAATCCTGATAATCTGACCGGGTACACTTGCCGGTGCGACAATATCTGAAAACTTTATCCTGGTATTAATGCCTGATGCTGTAAGATCCATGTCCGGCAACCTGATTTTCCCGTTCTGCAGGTCAAAGTCCATGCCAGTTTTCAGACTGCCTTCTGAAAACCTGACCTTTCCCCATGCACTTGCCATCCCGGAAATCTCTGAGTCTTCGGGCAAATCGGAAATCAGCTCTTTAATACCCGAATCTTTAATATCAATAATATTGGTGCTGAATTTCACGGCAGTAAAAAATTTTTCTTCAAAACTGACAAGGCTGCTGAACCTGACAGACAGACCAGGAATTTTTTCAAACCCTGCCCTGCCATTAACCCTGCACCCATACATGCCCGCCTGAACAATTTTCCCTTTTGTGAAAAAATCAAAGGATTTATCATATCTGATCCTGTCAATTGAGAATACCCCGGTTGCAGACGGCCTTAAAGGTGCCGGATAATGCATTGGCATCTTAAATTCAATGCCGGATACACGGGTTTTATATCCCGGGAAACCCGCCTGTCCGCCTGAACCTGTTATTTCAAATGCAGCAGAGGCTTTCAGGGTTTTATCAGCCTTGAGTTTTCCAGACAGGCTGATCATATTAAAATCTGCCGATCCTTTGCGGAATCTGGCTGCAAAATTTTCAGCGCTGATTTTTGTTCCTATATCAGCGCCTTTACCACCATCAGTGAAATCAAATAAAATTGCGGAAGAAATGGAAACAGGGCCGGTGTTGATGTTGATATTCTTATCATGTATTTTTATCTTTCCAATCCGGCAATTCAGCCTGCCCCTGTTCTTGAACACATTGCCGGAAAATTCAGCCCTGAATTCAGGATTTGCAAAACAAAGGCTGCCAGAGCCGGCCAGGCCTGAAATTTCATATAATTTCAGGGGAGCGGACCATAATTCAAGCCTGAATCTGTCATGACCGGCCCTGTCAAGCATCAGGGAGTATCTAAGCGGAAGTGCCGGCAGAGCCCGGGTTGAGACGGTCAAACTGCCATGTGAGCTTATTTTTTTATTGTCAATTGAAATACCTGCATCAAACCCGAGTGTTCCTGACAATTCAAAACCGGTTCCATACCCTGCAATAACACGATTGACAGGGGCAAGGTCAAACCGGGCGGCTTTTATTTCAAGGTTTGAAATCTTTTTACTCAGATCATAAGATGCATTAATGATTATTTTTTCTCCAAAAGGATATATAAAAATCTTTGCCCCAAGCTGAGATGTTTCCTTTTTTATTGTAAAGGTTCCGTTCACAGGAATAACCAGAGTATCAAACCCATCGGAATGAATAACAATATCGGCATTCTGCAATACAAGCTTTTCAGGCAGCAGAGCTGCAAGGCCGGGATTCAGCATGGCAGCACTGCCTCTGGCAGAGCCTGCAGGAAATTCAATCCCCTGTAACCTCAATCTGTGGTTCTCATCAAAAAATGCATGTATGGTCAGGCCGGCCAGAATGATACGGTCAAGAAAAAATCCAGACCCGTATGAAAGTTTATATTCAAAAGAAACCCTGGAGACTGATATGGCGCTGCCAATACTGACATCCGAGACAACTGCTCTGGACAGCCCGATTTTATCCACCCTGAACTCAAGCCCGGCAGGCATAAAAGATATTTTTCTTTTAAGTTCATGCTCTGCAATATGTGGCAAACCAATATAAAGGCACAGGCATGCAATGACAAGGCATGCCATTGTCCATGCAAGTATGTTAAAAAATGTTTTAAATCGCATTTTTTATGTTTACCATAAGATACATATCACCTTTTATGCCCCCTGCCAGAGTCCTGCCCATTCCGGCAAGCCTGAGTTTTGTACCCTGTCTCACTCCGGGAGGAATCTTTATCCTGTAGAGGGGCCTGTGAAATCCCCAGGGTATGGTTATCAGTTTCCTGGCCCCTGCAATGGCTTCGATTGAATTAATGTCAATGGTTCCAAAAAGGTCAGGGCTGTCAGGAGGCCCTGAAGGAAGAACAACCTGAAGCTTTGGTGTATGCTTTTTTGCGGTATACCTGGCAATTTTCCCTGCTGTCCCTGTTTTCGGCAATTTCCCATTGAGTTTCACAAGCAGGATTCCCGCTGCAAACCCACCGACATGGGCCCACCAGGCAATGCCCGAGCCTGATCCTGAACCTGCTGCATTGAAAAACTGCATGAAAAACCAGAATCCCAGAAAAATAAATGCCGGTATTTCAATTATCCACGGAATGATGATAATCGGAATAAGAGTCAGTATCCTTGCTCCGGGGAACAGAATAAAATATGCACCCATTACTCCTGCAATGGCCCCGCTGGCCCCTATGGTAGGTACCATGGAAACAGGATTGAGCAAAATATGAAATATTCCTGAAATAATTCCACAGACAAAATAAAAGCCTGCAAACCTTATGGTGCCGAAATGTTCTTCAACATTATCCCCGAAAATATATAAAAACCACATATTGCCGAGAAAATGCAAAAAACCTCCATGCAGAAACATGAAGGAAATAAATGAAAATATCCTGTTGATATCTGAAAAATGCCTTGCAAAATCATAAACAGTGAATTTGGCAGGCACAAGGCCATAGGTGTAAAAGAACCCTTTATCACCAAAGCCGATCATGATCTGCAAAACAAATACCACTGAATTAATGGCTATGACAGTATATGTGGCAACAGGGAAATTTTCAGAAGGCTGGGTATCTCTTATTGGAATCACTTGACAATCCTCAAGGCATAGTCCTGTTCCAGGCTGGCTTTCAATTGTTTTAAAACCGCCATGACAGCATCACCCGGATCAGGGTCAGAGTCTGATTGTATCTGCATTCCATAATCCTGTATCAGAGCAGGGTTGCCTGAATCAAACCCTACTCTGTGGCGGATATAATCCATCAGGGTGAAGTACAGGTCACTGATATTACCGGGGTCTGTTCTTGCTATAAAAGCCCTGATTCTGAAAGGAAGGTCTGTGCAGATAAGATCTGCTGCCTCATCAATGGTGGCAGGAAATTGTTCAGGCAGCAAAGCCTTTCCTTCCCATTCAGGCATGGATTTATCCTTTTCCTGCTCAAAAAAGAACATATAAAGCATTACTTCAAGCAATGTTCTGACATCCTGATATATCCACGGATCATGACTGAACCTTGGCCCTGCCACATTCAAGACCCTTGTTTCATTATCCTGAATAAAGGATTTAAGAATCACGCCTGCCTCAAATTCCTCAACACTCATAAGATCTAGCAGGCACAATGGTTTTTCCGCTTCCTGTGCAATGGTACAGGTAAGAAGCGAGCCGCCTTTAAGCTGGCCCCTGTAAACAATCAAAGTTCCGTCAGAATCCAGTATATTTCTGCGTGTTCTGTCCCTGTAATCTGTGGTGCCTGTTTCACAAAGCTCATACCTCAATGGAAGAGGCCCGGCTTCGGTTCTGCGGCCCCTGGGCACCCACCCTCCATGATCAATATTGAATTTCAATGCAAAGTCAAGGGCTGCCCTGTCAGCTCCTGTCTGTCCGCCTGATACAATTTTTTCCAGCATAAATCGCAAAAACTCCCTTTAAAAAAATCTTTTTTTATAATAACAATAAGGAATATAAGTTCAATATAATTTTAGCATTTATAACCATTTGTCAGTAAACAGCCATGAACATACCTTCAAACAGAGAATGCTTTGAACTGATAAAAAAAATGGCAATGATGGATCATATCATAGATCATTCTGTCATGGTCTCCAATGTTGCCCTGTATCTTGCAGCAAAACTGAAACAACACTGCCCTGATATTGACTGCAGGCTTGCTGCATCCGCTGCACTGCTTCATGACATAACAAAAACCAGAAGCCTCGACACAAAAGAGCTGCATTCAAAAACAGGCGGAGAACTGCTGACGGAACTTGGATACCCTGAAGTGGGAAATATCATTCGCCAGCATGTTGTTCTGGATTCCTATGAAAACGATTCTCCTGTGTCAGAACAGGAAATAGTCAATTACTCAGACAAACGGGTATTGCATGCAAAAATAGTATCCCTTGACAAAAGACTTGACTATATCAAAATCAGATACGGCACAAACACAAAATTTAAAAAACGCATAAAACTGATGTGGGCCAACACCCTGAACCTTGAAAATAAAATTTTCTGCAGGCTTGATATCACACCAGATCAATTATCTGAAAATATCACCATAAAAATCAAAAAAGAAGAATGGCTTTAGCAGAGGGCCCCATCATTGAACCACAAAACACTGCACAAGGCTGAACAGATCACTTATTTCAAATGGTTTTGCCAAAAAGGCGTCAGCCCCTTCCTTTCTGGATCTTTTTTCATATTCACGGACACCTGATGTTATAATGAATATCTTGTCAGGAAACTTTGTTTTCACCTTTGCCAGCAGCTCAAACCCGTCCATTCCCGGCATATCAACATCAGAAATCACAAGATCGGCTTCTCCGCCGCTCTGCAGATAATTCCAGGCCTCAACTCCGGTATCAAATGACAATACTTTTCTGTTAACACAATAGGTCAGCGCAGTAACCGTCAGCTTGCGTATCATTGTATCGTCATCCACAACCATTATTTTAACATTGTCAATCATGGAAGGCCTCCGCCGGGATATCAGGCCACCCTGAGAATTTCATGGAACAGTTCAGGCGCCTTGTGCGGAAAAACATGTTTTATTATGGTTTCAATATTTTCATTTACAGCTTGTCTTCTGTGAATACCCAAAGGACATGTCTCGGCGATCATGGCAGTTGCCATTATGCACAGCAATTTAATCCTCTCCTCCAGAAGATGCGATGAGATCCCTGTGTCAGAAAAAGGCAAACCATGATCTGAAATTGTTCTGTAAATACGGCTTGCAGTCTCCCTGACCGCAGCCTGCCTGAATTCTCCGGCAGGATAACCGCGAAGAGATGCCCGTACCATTACAATGAGAAGGTGCAGATGCATGGCAAAGGCATCTTTTTCAGTCATTGAACGCATATGCCTGGAATCCGGGCCGAATCTTTTCATGTCCATCTCTTTGTCTAAAATAAAATGATTGAAATCTGTCCAGTTTAAATATCACATGGAAATGATTTATCAAGTTTTTTTTACTTCTTTTCCATCGGAGCAAAGTACATCAGCAACAAGCCTGCTAAGCTCAAGCCTTGTATAATGATAAACTAACACCTTTTTTTATTGGTTTGTTTAAAACATTACACAAGCTATTCTCATGGGGAACTGCTTGTTACATCATCCCATGAAAGGCTGCATGCCGAATATATCTGAGCTGAAACCTGCTGAATCTGATTCTTAATTGATAAAAGAGCTCTGGTCTGATCTTTTTTTCCGGTCTGTTTCATGTTCAGAAGCTGGTCAGCTTCCTGTCTGAAAGATCTGTACCGGTCAAACCGGGCTTTGATTTTTTCGGTGAAATCCCTTGTGGCAGCTTCAATCAAAGGAGTAAAATAAAAATTCAAAAGATTTTCACCATAAAGCTCAAGCTGGGGGCGAATATCTTTCCCGGCCTCTGTCCTGATTCTCGATGCAGCAGTTTCAAGGGCAGGCGAAAATGAGAATCTGGCATTTGTGTCAAAGACACAAGACCATATCTGGGATATGGTCTTTAAGGTAAACCGGGTAAAAGTGCCGGCTTTAATTCTGCCGCTGTAACGTGCCTCCAACACCGGTTCAGGCATTGTCAGGCCCAGAATTTTTTTTATGGCGGCAATATCAACGGAATCGTCCAGGCCGCTGTATATTTCACCCTGAAACTGAATAAAGTCAAACTGGGCAAGTCTGCCTGATTTCACAAGATCTATTCTGTAGGAATCAAGCAGAGACTGGAAATACGCAGCAACCCTTGACTCCTGTGATTCAATGAATCTTTTTACACGTGGGTTTACATCTTCAATAACATACAGGTCAAATTTATTTTTAAAATCCTGAAACATCAAATATAAAATTCTGTTGAATCCAGATGTCTGTATAACAGACCTGTACCTGTCAATATCAATGACGATTTTATCAATAAATCCGCATGTATCTGATGTAATCTGAGATATGTCACGGCCAAAAAATTCCTTAAGCCTGGATTGTATTTCATCTTTTAATCCTGCAACAGCTCCTTCAATTGAATTGTTCACGATGAGCTCCAGGCGGGATGCATCACGGTCAAGATCTTCCAGCGCCCTTACAGCCTGTTCCTCTTTTCCTGAATCAGAGGACAAAAGGTCAAGCAGAATATCTACTCTTTTATCAAGCTCCTCAATGATGATTCCAAGGCGTTTGAGGTGATTTGAAATCAGAAGTTCATGCCTGTGTTTTTCGATCCCATGCTCAAGCAGGTCATTGAATTTTTCTGTCATGGAATCGCAATATCTGATCATGTCTGTTTCATGACGCCATAACTCAAGCCGTTTTACATCCCTTGCACCCAGCCTTGAGCCGAGTTTTGAAAAAAGATTATAAAGAGCTGAAAAGGAAAACAGCCTTGGTCTGATTTCAAGAAAACTCAGATCCTGCATAATTGCAGACTCAATTTTCTTCAGATCCTCAAGGTTTTCATGTTCGGTTAAATCGCAATTATTGATAAAAATAAGATTTTCAATCAGGCCCAGCTTTCTTATGCGGGTTAAAAACTGGATATCAGCCTGGCGCAGGCCGGTTCTGGAACTTATGCAATAAATAATCAGGCTTGATGTTTCAAGATAGGATAGTATTCTGGACAATTGTGCAGGGTCGGTTGAATCTGCTCCCTGGCAGTCTGCAATCTCAATATCCGGATCAATTGCACGGC
>CAYUOB010000113.1:0-9061 GCA_964446145.1 uncultured Desulfobacula sp. | reverse complement strand
ATACAGGCTGCCCAAAAAGGTGCTGGACTGGGAAATTCAGGGAATTCTTGACCTTGGCATAAAAGCATTCAACCATGTTAAATTCGGTGTTGACTTCGGGCTGGGCTCACTCATGGCTGCCGGCTATAATGCTGTTTTTCTGGGAGTTGGTGCATGGAAAGATTATTCACTGGGCATTGAAGGCGAAGAGCTTGAAGGGTGTTTCACGGGAATTGATTTCCTGCAGAGGGTTTCAAGCGGAGAGAAAATGGAACTTGGCAGAACAGCAGCAGTGGTTGGCGGAGGCAATACTGCTGTTGACTGTGCCAGAACCCTTCTAAGGCTTGGCCTTGATAAAGTCTATATGGTTTACAGGCGTACCCGCAATGAAATGCCGGCAAATGAGGTGGAAATCGTGGCTTCTGAAGAAGAAGGCATTGAATTTGTCTTCCTTGCGGCTCCCACAAAGGTAATAGGAGATGACGGCAACAGGGTGACCCATCTTGAATATCTTAAAATGCAGCTTGGCGAACCTGATGCCAGCGGCAGGAGGCGTCCGGAACCCATTGAAGGATCTGAAACCCTTCTCAGGGTGGACATGGTTATTTCTGCCATAGGCCAGAGGCCCGATGCAGGGTTCAAAGAACAGGATCCCCATGCAAGAATGAATGAACTGGAACTCACAAGATGGAACACAATTGAAAACGACCCGGCCACCCTTCAGTCTTCCATACCTTATATTTTTACAGCAGGCGATGCTGCCACAGGGCCTTCTCTTGTGGTTGAGGCAATAGGAGGCGGCAGGAGAGCTGCAAGGTCAATAGATCTGTTTCTGAAGGGAAAACCGGTTGAACCTGTCAAAGATTCATTGCAGCAGAAAAGGATTTATGAATCCATATTTACCAAGGTTGACGGAGTCAGAAAAATACCGAGGGCAAAAATGCCTGAACTGCCGGTTGACCAGAGGCTTTCTTCCTTTGTGGAAGTGGATCTTGTACTGCCGGAGGAAACAGCGCTCAAAGAGGCCGGAAGATGCCTTAATTGCTGCAGAATCTGTTATGATCCTGACACTGAATTTCCAATGGCAGGATGAGATTAAAACAGCGTTTATTTCTGATCTTTGTTCTTTCAGCAATTCTGATGGGGGCTGCCGGGTATTTTTCCCTTGAAATTATCAGGTTTGCCGGAACAGGTTTTTGTCCCGGCATGCCGGGTAAGGATATCCTGATTGCACCTGGCAGCAGCCTTAAATCAATCGCCGGAAAGCTTGAAAGCCGGGGTATTATATCCAACCGCCTGTATTTTGTTGTTCTGGCAAAATTCAAAGGAGCCGATAAAAAGATTCAGGCCGGCGAGTATGTTCTTTCCGGGGCTGATACTCCTGAGCATATCCTTGATATCCTGATAAAGGGCAGGGTGAAATTATACAGGCTGACAATCCCGGAAGGGCTGACTATGTATGAAACAGCAGCCCTGGTTGAGGACTCAGGTATGTGCAGTGCAGAAAAATTCACACGCCTGTGCTGTGATGTTAAATTTATTCACTCTCTGGGGATCAGCGCTGCAACACTTGAAGGCTATCTTTTTCCTGACACCTATTTGTTCCCCGGACATACAGAATGCGCAAAAATCATAGGCCGTATGGTCGGGCGTTTTAAAAAGGTGTTTAAGCCGGAATGGCGGATCCGGGCCCGGGCAATGGGATTTACAATCGCGCAGATAGTAACCCTTGCTTCCATGATTGAAAAGGAAACAGGGGCAGCCTTTGAAAGGCCCCTGATATCTTCCGTGTTTCACAACCGCCTTAAAAGACATATGCGTCTTGAAAGTGACCCCACTGTAATTTACGGCATTGAAAATTTTGACGGGAATATCAGAAAAAAGGACCTTAGAACACGCACACCCTATAATACCTATCAGATTGCCGGGCTTCCCGCGGGGCCCATTGCAAATCCCGGTGAACAATCTTTAAAGGCTGCTCTGTATCCTGCTGAAACTGATTTTCTTTTTTTTGTCTCAAAAAACGATTCAACGCATAAATTTTCCAGAACCATGCATGAGCACAATCTGGCCGTTAAAAAATACCAGTCAGGGCGCAGGAAATGATCAGTCAAAGCGTTCAAACTGCTTGAGGTACACAATAATAGCTCCGCTTGCTGATTTCTTTTTTTTCTCCCATTGATATGACAATACCATATTATTTTTTTTCATTGCACAGACCACATCTTCCACAATATCAGGAAGTACCGGGCCTGATTCAGAATGCAGCCCGCGCCCTGTAATAATTCTTATTGTGAAATAGCCCTGATATTTGCAGGTTGTTATGAATGATTCCGCTCGCATGCCGGCATTGATCGCATTGTATCCATGAAGGTCCAGTTCCCTTTCAACCGGTGGATACCGTTTTAAACGTTTTTTAAGGGGCATGGATGGTTTTTGTCCGCGTTTTTGTCCGGTTCTGCCGGCTTTAAGATAGTCTTTGAGCAGAGTTTCAAATTCTTTTTCACCAGAATCTTTATGGATATCATTGTCATGGATACCTGAATCCAGTACCGGCACTCCATGTTTGTTCAAAGGCAGTTTTTCACGGGTCTGCCTGCCGGCAGCCGGATTCTGAGAACAATTTTCCCGTGTGCCGGATGATTTTTCAAATTTTTCCAGCAGATCATCATCAGGACTGAGAATGGGCAGATCATGTTTATTTTTTGTTTCAGATGGCATGGAATATTTTTATCCTGTACAGAAATATTTTTCAAGGTCCGGTGCCGGGATCATGCCTGTAAATTGTGCAGCAGAAGGCTGGATTCCCCCTGTTCCCAGGTTTGACAATATTAACCCTTCCTGTTATTGTCTCTGATCATGAATAAAGGGATTGTAGTCGAATATATAGATCAGCAGAAAATAATCTGTGCAGTTGTTTTAAGCCGGAAAAAGGATAAATTAAGCCTGTTGAATGAGAATAACAGGGAAATCAGTTTTTCAGAAAAACGCCTGTCCCATGTCTCAGATGGCAGTCTTGATTCTGATCTTGACAGAAACGGCATGGTTGCACAGCTGAAAAAGATTGCCCGGAAACGTGACAAGCTTTCACAGACAATCAATGTGGAGGAATTATGGGAAATTCTGAATGAAGAATCCGAAGATATTGATCTTTCAGCCATGACTCTTTTCTGTTTTGACCCTCCCCTTGGTTCTGATCATGAAGCTGCTGTCATCAGAGCATTTTTTCGTGATAAACTTTATTTTAAATTCAGCAAAAATTGTTTTAAACCCTATAGCCCGGAACAGGTTGAAGCAAGAAAAAAACAGATACAGGAGGCCAGAAAAAAAGAGCTCCTGCTGAAAAAAGCCGTGTCCTGGATCAATGATGTACAGGCAGCGAAAAACGGAACTGTTCCAGAGGCTGACCCGCAGATCACAGATATTTTAACTTCCTATTATCTTTTTAATAATGAATCTGATTCGTGGCTTCTTGCAAGGCAGATTGTGAAAAAATCGGGCCTGGGGTCTCCTGATCAGCTGTTCAATATATTTGTCAAAGCAGGTATATGGGATCAGAATAAAAATACGGATCTCATTGTTCTGAATATCCCTACTCATTTTCCGGCCGATGCAGTGCGGCAGGAAAAGCACCTGACCCGTTCTGACGCCGATTTTTTTGATGACAATCTGAGAAAAGACCTTACAGATGTCCCTTTGATCACAATTGACGGCCAGTCCACACTGGATTATGATGATGCCATAAGCCTTGAAAATACTGAAAACGGATACAGGCTTGGTATTCATATAATAGATGTGGATGCCTATGTGAAATCAGGAGATCCCATTGATCTTGCAGCCAGAGACAGGGCAAGTTCCATTTACATGCCAGATGATAAACTGCCCATGCTGCCGGCCACCCTTTCAGAAGACCTGTGCAGCCTGAAAGAAAATGAAATACGGCCGGGCATAAGCACCATAATCAACCTCAACCGTTTTTTTGAAATCCAGGACTACACGGTTATACCCAGTATAATCAAGGTTCACAGCCAGATGAGCTATACAGAGGCAAATATACTCAACGGCAAGGATGATCCCGTGACAACCCTGTACAGAATTGCAACCATACTGAGGGAAAAAAGGCTGAAAGCAGGGGCGGTTCAGATTACCCTTCCTGAGGTGAATGTATGGCTTGAAGAGAATCAGGAAATCGGATACCTGAAAATCGACCGGGAAAATCCATCCCGCATGCTGGTTTCTGAAATGATGATTTTTGCCAATTCCCTTATGGCGGAATTTCTTTCTCATCATAATATGCCTGCTGTATTCAGATCCCAGGCAGAGCCCAGGCAGAGGCTTTTTAAAGGCATAGAAACTTCTTTGATCCTGAATTTCATGCAGCGCAAACAATTGAGCCGTGCGATCATAGGCACTGAGCCCGAGGCCCATTCAGGGCTGGGAGTAAAGGCATATACCACTGCCACTTCACCCATAAGGCGCTATCATGACCTTTTAACCCAGCGCCAGATCAAAGCGATTTTCGGCTATAATAAACCATATTCAAAAACCGAGCTGGAAGAAATACTTCAGTCAATTTCCGTGAGTGTTGCCAATGCAGGCAAAATTCAGGCGGCAAGGAAACGTTACTGGCTTGTCAAATATCTGGAATCAAAAAAAGGAAGCACATACGAAGCTCTTGTAATTGATTCATACAAAGATTATTATAATGTGCTCATCAAGGAATTCATGCTGGAGGCAAAACTGCCTTCAGGAGGAATGAAGCTCAGGCCCGGAGACATAATTCAGGTTACAATCCAGCACGCAGATGCCAGAAGAGGTCTGCTTTCGTTATTTGTCTGAGTCTGAAAAATGATAAAGCCGGCATTATACCGGCTTTATGCGGTACAGCAACAGATCAATGCTTGAAACTTCTCTGCCCTGTATATACCATTGTGGCATTGTTTTCATTGCATGCTTCAATGGACTGATAATCGTTCAGGGAACCTCCAGGCTGGATCACAGCCTTGACACCCTGCCTTAAGCCCACATCTATTCCGTCCCTGAACGGGAAAAATGCGTCAGACACCATGGCAGAGCCAATAAGCCCTCCCTTGACCTTTTTGACCTCATCTTCAATTTCAGCTTTCTTGTCTTTGTCTGACAGGTCAGCAAATCCTGTTTTGTGGCGTTCAAAGCACAGGCGGTCTGCAAGTTTGCGGTAGGCCTTGTCCACTGCTATTTCAGCAACACCCACTCTGTCCTGCTCTCCTGTTCCGATACCAATGGTAACGTTGTCTTTGACATAAATTACGGAATTTGAGGTGATGCCGGACTCAACAAGCCACCCGAACAGCATATCTTCATATTCAGCCTGTGTGGGTTTTCGTTTTACAGTATAGGTTTTCCCTTTGAATTCAGTTGAGGCGGGAACAAGGTCGTTTCTGGAACGCGCCCTGGGGACAAATGACCATTGGGCTACCACACCACCGTCCATGAGGGATTTGAAATCAATAACTCTTTCGCCTATGAAGTTTTCAAGCTTGTTCATGTTCTGGATTTTGATGACCCGCAAATTTTTGCGTGCTGCCAGAATATCCACAACCCCTTCCTCAAATTCAGGAGCAACAACAACTTCTGCATACTGGGCAGCAATGGCCTGGGCAGTTGCCTTGTCAACCGCTTTGTTGAGGGCTATGCATCCGCCGAAAGCTGCAACACGGTCTGCCATGTAAGCTTTGTGATAGGCAGTTTCAAGGCTTGCATCCCTTGCCACTCCGCAGGGGTTATTGTGTTTTACAATGACCGCACATGCAGTATCCGTGAAATATCTTAAGATATTCAAAGCATTGTCTGCATCCGTAAGATTGGTTTTGCCGGGATGTTTACCGGACTGAAGCAGTTCAATGTCTGAAACAAGATATTTGCCCGGAGCGATTGTTTGTGTCTCTCCAAGGACAAGATTGCCGTTTACAAGTTTATAGAGGGCTGCTTCCTGTCCGGGGTTCTCTCCATACCGCAGGCCCTTTTGAACTCCGTCTATCACCCATGACACTTTTTCATAGCAGAGGGTCTGCCGTTTGTCCCCATCAATAAATGAAACCTGCATCTGGGCAGGGAATTTGTCATCCATGATGGTTTTGTACATTTGTTTTAAATCTTCTGGCATGAAATTATTCTCCTGATTTATAACACGGTTCAAGCTCATCGTCCGGCATGTCTGCCAGATAATCAGCAATTGCCCGGTCATAGGCTGCTGTATGCTCAAAAGCCTTTTTGGCAAGCCTGAACCGGTCTTTAAGGGTTAAAAAACCATTGCCGTCCTTAAGGGAACAGAGGATACTTGCATATGATGAAGGATCAACCACAGATGCCACACGCAGAAAATTTTTGGCTGCTGCCCGTATCATGGTGGGGCCGCCAATATCTATATTTGCCCGTGCCTGTTCCAGTGTTGAGTCTTTTTCAGCGATTGTGTCCGTAAAAGGGTAAAGATTCACCACCACCATGTCAATGGGCTTTGCATTTGTCCGTTCAAGGTCTTTTTGGTGGGCATCATTGTAAGTTTCAGTAAGAAGGCCAAGATAAATTTTGAAATCAAGTGTTTTAACGAGCCCGCCCTGGGTTTCTGGCTGGCCTGTATATTCAGAGACCCGGGTCAGGCATTTATCAGAGTCTGAGCCCAGGATCTGTTTTATCCTTTCATAGGTTCCGCCGGTGGATAATATCATAAGGTCGGGATTGATATTTACAAGCCCAGGGATGAAAGTCTCAAGGCCGGTTTTATCGGATACGCTGACCAGAATCGTCCTGATCTTCACCGGATCATCAATTTTTTCCACAATATTTTTGGCCATAATGGTTCCCTTTAAAAATTTAATCAGATATTTAATAAAACTTCTTTCCTTTTATTAAAAAGAATAATATAAATCATATCTGCAAGTCAAGCATCTATACCGGCAGACTGGCGGATGAGCCCGCCTGTCAGGGGATTTGGGCTGAAGGAGAGGCAGGTTATATTTTGGCTTTATTATAGCTATATTGTAATCAAAAATTATTGACAAATTTTATAATCAGGATTAAAGTGGGTCTTATGATTTATGCGGACAGCTTAGGGCTCGTATAAATGACAATACATTTTAAAAGGAGATCAAGATGTCGCCCGGTGTTGTATTTATAGAAGGTATTGTAGGCGTTTTTTTCGGAATGGCTCTTATTTATCTGTCCATTAAAATTACAGCTTTCATAACTGACAGATTTCTTTCCGGAAAAAAGAAAGGAGAAGTATAGAATGTTAAATAATCTTTATTCTCTTTTGAAAACAACCGGTTTTTTCTATCTGACGCCGGGAATGGTTTTGATGTGGTGTATCGGGTTTGTGCTTATTTACCTTGCCATAAAAAAGGATTATGAGCCTTTGCTTCTGCTGCCCATAGGGTTTGGCATACTGCTTGCGAATCTGCCTCTTGCAGATCTGATGAAGCCTGAATCAGGGTTGCTGTGGAAATTTTACCAGTACGGGATTCACTGGGAGATCATACCTCCCCTCATTTTTCTCGGCATCGGAGCATTCACGGATTTCAGCCCCCTTCTTGCCAATCCAAGGCTTATTTTTCTCGGGGCAGGAGCGCAGGCTGGTGTGTATCTGACTTTTTTTGCCGCCCATGCCATTGGGTTTACTCTGCCTGAATCTGCAACAATAGGGATCATAGGAGGAGCTGACGGGCCCACAACCATATTTCTGGCTGCAAAGCTTGCTCCTCAGCTTTTAGGAGCATGTGCGGTTGCTGCATATTCATACATGGCCATGGTGCCCATTATTCAGCCTCCCATAATGAAATTGATGACATCGGAACAGGAGCGTAAAATAAAAATGAAAAAAAGCAGAAAGGTGAGCAAAAAGGAAAAATTGTTTTTCCCCATTGTTTCCACCCTGCTTATTATTCTGCTTGTGCCTCCTGCTGCTCCTCTTGTTTCAATGCTCATGCTGGGAAACCTTTTCAGGGAAGCAGGAGTAGTTGAAAGGCTTAAAAATGCAGCACAGAATGAACTTATGAATATTGTCACAATTTTTCTTGGGGTTCCTGTGGGTGCGACCATGAATGCAGATCTTTTTCTGCAATCCAGGGTTCTGTTTATTTTTGCCCTGGGACTTGTTGCCTTTATGCTCAGCACTGTAACAGGAATTCTTCTGGCAAAGATCATGAACATGTTTTCAAAGGATAAAATCAACCCCCTTCTTGGGGCTGCAGGGGTATCTGCCGTTCCAATGGCAGCCAGGGTTGTTCATAAAGTCGGCATGGACGCTGATAAAAAGAATTATCTTCTCATGTATGCAATGGGCCCGAATGTGGCCGGAGTCATAGGCACCGTGATTGCCGCAGGTATCTTCATGACTCTGCTTGGGGCCTGATATACCTCTGGGATATAACAAATAATTATACAGCCAATTTAAGCAAAGGAGAACAAAATGGCTACAGAAGTACTTGCACCATTACCCGGTAAAATCATCAGGCTCGACATCGAGCAGGGTAAAACCGTAGAAGAAGACAGCGAAATCATGGTGATAGAGGCCATGAAAATGGAGACATCGGTTTATGCGCCCTGCAGCGGAGTCGTTGAAAAACTGGTAAAGGGTGCAGGCGATGAGGTGGAAGAAGACGAACTTATCGCGATTATCTCTTAGGCCGGCATAGCCTGCGCACATTGAAATTTTTGGAAAAGGGAATGCAGTTTCTGTATTCCCTTTTCTGCTTACAGGTTTTTATGGGGTTTCAATGGGGTTTGCAATACAGGACAGTTTTTTTAATACAGGCATCATGATTTCTTTGTGGTCCGGCGGAATCATGAGAACTGATAATTTTTCATTTGGAACCGTATTCATTTCAGGTTCCATGCCTTCTATAACCATCAATATCATATCCGACAGATTGGCTGAAAATCCTTTATGGTCAATATGCTCTATTATTTGTGCAAATACGTGATTGATCGTAAGTACAATATCTGGAATGTCAGCATACCCGTTTTCACTGCACTGCTTTTTTGAAACCATTGCCCGGCAGTTGAACGGCCTTTTGTCATAAACCATGCATGTGTCATTTTTCAG
>CAYUOB010000112.1:0-9122 GCA_964446145.1 uncultured Desulfobacula sp. | reverse complement strand
GAACATGAAACCGCTCTTTATAATATCTGTCCATTTAATATTTCCCGTAAATAAAATCAGACTATAATAAGCATAAATTAAAAGGTCAATTCAAAACCGGCAATTTATTGAGGTTTGGTTTTCTTTATCTTGTCTGTTGCAACTTTATTTTGTATAACTCGTTTTATATCAAAATAATATTTATCCCCCGAAGGAGGAATTGGTAAATTGAATGAATCTGTAAAGGATACATGGTACTATATCATTGTTCAAAATCCTGGCACACCTGATGAACAATTTGTGGGATATATGGACAAGGAAACTGATCTTACTTTCATGCCCTGCTTTGAAAACAAGGAAATTGCTCAGCAGTGCTTCCTTCTGATGCCGAAGGATGCGATCAATAACAAATATGAAATTCAGGCTGTAATAAAAGAAGACCTTATGAGCCTTGCATCAAAAAACGGATATGATGTTTTTCTGCTTGATGACAAGGCAAGAATAATCAGACAGGTTTCATGAACCTGACCCATTGAACTTTTTATCCACAGGAGAATTATTTTGAGTTTGAAACTTGCCATAGGCGGCAAAGGCGGAGTCGGCAAAACCACTATAACTTCATTGATTGCCCGTGCCATTGCCGCATCAGATAAAAATACCAGTGTGATTGCCATTGACGCTGACCCGGTTGCAAATCTTGCAGCAGGGCTTGGCATTGATGAAACCATACCCATTACACCCATTGCAGAGCTTTCCGACCTCATTGCAGAAAGGACCGGCGCAAAGCCAGGATCAATCGGAGGCTTTTTCACCCTGAATCCCAAGGTAGATGATATTCCTGACAGATTTTCCATCGAAAAAGACGGAGTCAGGCTGCTGGTCATGGGAACCGTGAAACAGGGCGGCAGCGGGTGTATCTGTCCTGAAGCCACTATTCTCAAGGCCTTGATGAACCATCTTGTGCTAGCAAGAAATGAAGTTGTTGTAATGGATATGGAAGCAGGGGTTGAACATCTTGGACGCGCAACATCAGGATCTGTTGATGCCCTTGTTGTTGTGGTCAATCCCGGAAAAAGGAGCAGGCTTGCAGCTGACAGGATAAGAAAACTGGGACAGGATATAGGTATTGAAAGAATACTGGTTCTTGCAAACCGTGTTACAGGCAAAGAAGACATGCAATTGATAAAGGACAATATGCCTGATTATGAAATTCTCGGATTCATACCTGAGCTGGATGAAGTTGTCTTATCAGACCGCACCGGCAAGCGGCCGTTTGATGATATTTCAACAATACCCGAAGAACTGAAACAGGTCACGCAGAAGCTGCTTGACCTGTCAAAATGATTTCATTACACCGGCATTGTATTTTACCCGTCAGGACGCATTGAAGGCAGCGATTACCGTGTCCAGCATCCTGTTGGAATAACCCCATTCATTATCAAACCATGCCTGGATCTTCACCAGACGATGCCTGCTCACACGGGTCTGGTGAAGGTCAATTATGGATGATCTGGGGTCATGATTAAAATCACAGGATACCAATAATTCATCACTTACTCCCAGAATATTCCTTAACTGATTTTTTGAGGCACTTATGAGTTCTTCATTAACCTGATCTGCATCTGTATCCTGTTTCACAACCAGGACAATATCCATGATGGATACATTTGTGGTGGGAACCCTGATTGCAAGGGTTTCAAACTTATCCTTCATTTCAGGCAAAATTTTTGAAATTCCCTTTTCAAGGGCAGTGTTCACAGGGATTATGGAATGAAGGGCTGATCTTGTTTTTCTAAGATCAGTATTGTATGCATCAATAACCGGCTGGTCATGCATGGCAGAATGTATGGTTGTTATGGTCCCGCTTTCAATTCCAAAATTTTTGTCAATTACATGGAGAACAGGTATGACGCAGTTTGTTGTACATGATGCATTTGAAATAACTGCATGTTCTTTTTTAAGTATATGGTGATTTACCCCATAGACAATGGTTGCATCCACTTCATCGGTTGCCGGCTTAGAATATATAACCTTTGAAGCCCCTGAAATCAGATGCAGTTCTGCTGACTGCCTGTCGCTGAATATGCCTGTACAATCAAGAACTGCATCAATATTAAGATCTTTCCACGGCAGGTCAACAATATTTTTTTCCCGGAATATCCTGATATTGTCTTCCCCTATTGTCAGGACAGAACCCTTTGCATGCACCGGCAAAGGAAACCTTCCGTGGGTGGAATCATATTTTGTCAGATGAAAAATTGTTCTTTCATCTGCTGTTTCATTTATGGCTGCAAGATGAATCCTGTCATAGAAATATTCAGATTCATAAAGAGCCCTGACAACACAGCGGCCTATCCTGCCATAGCCGTTTACAGCAATGTTTATTTTCATTTTATGAACAGCATTTTTCAAGTTTTACAGCACATACCTTTAATTCCGGAATTTTTGCAATGGGATCAAAAGCCGGATTTGTAAGTTTATTGACATTTGATTCCTCAAAATGAAATGGCATGAAAATAATTCCCTTGTCCACACGCTCTGTAATCATGATCTTTGTTTCAATCTCTCCCCTTCTTGAGGCGACCTTAACCCTGCCACCATCTTTCAGGCCCAAGGCAAGTGCATCTTCAGGGCTGATTTCAAGGCAGCCTTCAGAAATTTCAAAATCAAGGCTTTGAGATCTTCTTGTCATTGTCCCTGTATGATAGTGAGCATATACTCGGCCTGTGGTCATGAGATAAGGATATTCATCATCCACTTCCTCGGCAGGCGGCCTGTATTCAATGGCATGAAAAAGCCCCTTTCCACGGGTAAAATTTCCATCCTTATGCAGGAACAAAGTACCTGGATGGTCAGGGGTGGGACAGGGCCACTGGAGTCCATCACCTTCCAGCCTTTCATAGGACATTCCAGCATATGAAGGAGTAAGCCCGGCAATTTCATTGAAAATTTCTTCAACAGTTTCATATGACATTTCATATCCAAACCTTGTTGAGACCTCCTGAATAATCTGCCAGTCCGGTTTTGAATCCCCCACAGGTTCAACAGCCTTTCTGACCCTTGACACTCTCCTTTCCGTATTGGTGAAAGTGCCGTCCTTTTCTGCAAAGGAAACTCCGGGCAGCACAACATCGGCAAGTTCAGCCGTTGGAGTCAGAAAAATATCCTGAACAATGAGGAGTTCAAGTTTTTCAAGTGCTTTTTTCACATGATTGGCATCAGGATCAGATACCAGGGGATTTTCTCCCATGATCCAGATGGCCTTGAGTTCATCTGATTCAACAGCAGAAAACATTTCAGGCAGAGTCAGGCCGATATTTGTGGGAAGAGAATCAACTGCCCAGGCTTTGGCAAATTTTTTATTGGCATCTCCAAGGGTAACCGGCTGATAACCGGTATAAACATTGGGAAGCCCGCCCATGTCACAGGCGCCCTGTACATTGTTCTGCCCTCTCAAGGGATTGACACCTGTGCCTGGCCTGCCGATATTTCCTGTCAGCATTGCGAGGTTGGCAAGGGTTTTCACATTATTAACCCCGTTTGTGTGCTGGGTTATTCCCATGCAGTAAACAATGGAAGCAGCCTGTGCCCCTGCATAGATTTGTGCAAGCCTGACAATGTCTTCCCTGTCAACTTCACAGATATCGGCTGATTTTTCCAGATCTGTTTCCTCAATTATTTTTTTGAATTCTTCAAAATTCTCTGTATGTTCTTCAATGAATTTTTCATCACTCAGATTCTTTTCCATGATAACCTTCATCATGGCATTCAAAAGGGCGACATCAGTTCCTGGCCTGTGCCTGATATAAAGGTCTGCAAAGCATGCGATCTGATTTTTCCTGGGATCTGCAACTATCAGTTTGGCCCCTTTTTCAACTGCCCTGAAAATTCTTGTGGCAACAAGGGGATGGGAGGTTGCAGTATTGGAACCCACAATAAAAATAACATCAGAGTTTTCAAGTTCCTTTACTGAATTTGTCATTGCACCACTGCCAAAAGATGCGGCAAGACCTGCCACAGTTGAGGAATGTCACAGCCTTGCGCAGTGATCAACACTGTTGGTGCCAATGGCTGCCCTGGCAAATTTCTGCATAAGATAATTTTCTTCATTGGTCACTTTTGCAGAAGCAAAAAAACCCACAGCATCCGGATTGTTCTTTTCCTTGATCTCCTTCAGCCTTGACGCAGTAAAATCAAGTGCCTCATCCCATGATACCTCTGTAAGTTTCCCATCTTTTCTTAACAGGGGTTTTTTCAGCCTTTCCTCTGATTGTACGAACTGATGAAGGTTCCAGCCCTTGATACAGAGTTTTCCTTCATTAACCGGACCTGTTTTGCACGGAATAGTATTGGTCAGGCGCCCGTCAAGGGACTCAAGAAAAAGAGTGCATCCGCATCCGCAATATGTGCAGGTTGTAAGCGTATTCCTGTAATCCATTTTCTTTCCTCTATTATTTAAATTCCTTTATTGTTCAGATGCAGGCCCCAGCAGGCTGAGCGGTGACGGCTCATTCTTGTTGATTCCGGATGAAAATCCAAACTCAGCCTTCATTATCCTTGCTGTATTTTTGTACAGCAGCCTCAAGGGAATATCAGCAGGACAAGCCTGTTCACACAGGCCGCAGTCAATGCAGCGGTCAGCCATATGCATGGCCCTTGTAAGATGAAAAACAGGAATATCCACTGGAAGTTCTCCCTTGGATACAAGGTCTTCACATTCAAGGCTGCATTCCCTGCAGAAGCACATGGGACAGATATCACGGCATCCATAACATTTCACGCATTTCAAAAACTGATCTGTCCAGAAGGAAAAGCGCTCTTCAATATTTTTTTCATCCATGGTTTCAAGAGTCTGCTGAGATACAGGGTCAACCTTGCTGCCTGTACCTTCCACCATTGCGTCAGGCCAGGGTTTCAGGCATTCACAGGCCTTTGCAAGTTCTTCAGGGCATGGTATTCCTATGGGAACAACCTTGTCCTTTTCAAGCTGATTAAGCCTGTAAAGGGTGTAAAGCCCTCTTTCATCACACCCCCTTACAATTATGCCGAATACATCGTCAGGATATTTTCCTGCAATGGTGCACAATACTTTGTTCAGCGGATATCTTGTATCTCCCGGGGTTTTGCCGTCTCCAAGGCTTAAGTCGTCAAGGCTGTCACCTTTGTGAAACAGGCAGGGAGTTATATGGCCGCTGAGTGTTTTCAGGGCAACAACAGCTTTAACTGATCCGCTGTCAAGAAGCTCATTAATTTTCTTTTTTACAATATCAATCATAATCATACCTGTGATTAAATTTCATTTTCATAAAAGGCAATATCAGCCGGCCTTAACAGACATTTCAGGCACCTGCCGTTTAAGGGGTGAAGGCCCCAGTTTTTTCAGCACATCAATAAACTGATTGATTTCTTCCACAAATTCAGGAGCTTCGGCAGATGATACCCATCTTGCCCTTACCCGTTCCCTTTCGATGCCGCAGAAATCCAGCATTCCTGACAATACTTTAATTCTTTTTTCGCTTGAATAATTACCATACAGGTAATTGCATTCACCAAGATGTCAGCCTCCCACAAAAATACCGTCAACCCCCCGCTGAAAACCGCGCAGGATATGGTGAGCTGAAACGCTTCCCGTGCACATGACCCTTATGATACGGATATTGGGCGGGTACTGCATACGACTGACCCCAGCCAGGTCAGCAGCGGCATATGCTCACCATGTGCACAGAAAACAGATTATATGGGGCTGAAAATTATTGTCGTTCATCCTGTTTGTTCCTTTTTTATATCTTTAAAATTAATTTTGTTTTTTATCCGTTTTCCTGTCCAAACCCTGACGAAAATCATGCCGCCCCTATCTGGGCCAGCAGCTGGTCAGGTCTGAACCCCCTTAAAAGGGCGCTGTGAGAAGGACAGGTAGCAGCACAATTGCCGCATCCCTTGCAAAGAATCTCATTGACCTCACAGATTCTTTTTTCCGTATTATATGTTATTGCCTGGTACGGACACATTGACATGCAGGATTTGCACCCCACACATGTATCAGGATTTATCCCGGCCACAATGGCGCTTTTGACCAGCTTGTCCTTGAACAGAATTGCAGCAACCCTTGATGCCACACCTATTCCCTGGGTTCTGGCTTCAGTTGAAGTGGCAGGATAACGTCCTGATCCGCATACAAAAACACCGTCAGCAGCAAAATCAAGGGGCCGCAGCTTTGCATGGGCTTCCAGAAAAAATCCGTTCTGATCAGTGGGAACCCTGAGCATATTGGCAAGCTGAGAAGAATCACTGCGCGGCACAAGAGGTGTGGAAAGAACAACAAGGTCTGTATCAAGGCTTATGGTTTTTCCTGTCACAGCCTGAAAAAATTTTACTTTCCCGTTTTCAACTTCAGGCATGCTGTCAGGAGAATAAACTTCAAAACGCACTCCCATGCCCCTTGCATCCCAGAGCATCTGCTCCTTGGAAGTTCCATACATCTGCATATCGCGGTAAAGAACCCTGACATCAGTTTCAGGATATTTTTTCTTGATGAACATGGCATTTTTAACACCTGTCATGCAGCATATTCTTGAGCAGTATTCCCTGTCAGAAGTCCTGGCTCCTGCGCATTGAATGAAAACCACTCTTCCGGCCCTGATTTCATCTTTTTCAAGCCTTGTTTCAAGCTCCATAAGTGAAATGACATTCCTGCCGTCATAATTGAAAAGCCCTTCAGGAATCAGGGGCACAGCTCCTGTTGCCACAACCATGCAACCGACTTTTTCATTTACAATACCGTTTTGTGTTTCAATTTCAATCTCATAGTTGCCTATATATCCGCCGGTCTGCCTGACCCTGGCTCCTGTCAGACATTTGATGCCAGGCTTTGAGTTTATGTCATCAATAATTTGCGCCACGGCTTCTTTTGCATCTTTTCCGGTTTCAAGCCTGTTGATGCGGTTAAGAAGCCCGCCAAGCTGTTTTGTCTTTTCAACCAGGACAACCTCAAGGCCCATGCCTGCAAGGGCCTGTGCAGCAGAAAGGCCTGCAATTCCTCCTCCTATGACAAGCACCCTTCTGATAAGGGTTGATTCAATATCATTCAAAGGAACAAGGCCTGCGCTCTTGGCAACGCCCATGCGGATGAGTTCCTTGGCCTTGCGGGTGCCTTCAGCCCTTTCACCCATGTGAACCCATGAGCATTGGTCTCTGATATTAACCATTTCAAACAGATATGGATTAAGGCCGGCCTCAGCGCACGAACTTGAAAACAGCGGCTGATGTGTTCTTGGAGAGCAGGAAGCCACAACAACCCTGGTAAGGTTCTGCTCTTTTATGGCCTTTTTTATTTCTCCTATGCCTGCTTCAGAACAGGTGTAAAGATTTTCCTTTACATACACTACATTGGGAAGAGTTTTTGCATATTCAGCAATTTCAGGGCAATCCAGGTGGCCTGCAATATTGGAACCGCAGTCACAGACAAATACCCCTATCCTCGGCGATTCATGGGAAGTTGATTTATCTTTTTTCATTTTATGGCAGCCTTTCCTTATGATGCCTTTTTATCATTATATTTCATCAGGATATGAGCAGCCCTTGCCGCCGCACTGCTGGCCTGGGCCACTGACTCCGGAATATCCATGGGGCTGTGGGCACATCCGCACACAAATACTCCCTGTCTTGTTGTATCAAGAGGATTTGCAGGATCTGTTCTGAAAAACCCGTAAGCATCCAGCTCAATACCAAGTTTTCCCGCGATTTCACTGCTTCTTTCGGACGGAGCGCATGCAGTTGCCAGAACAACAAGGTCAAAGGTCTGTTTTTTAATTTTCTGTTCTTTTGTATCCTCATAAATGAGCACAGGATTTTCACTGGCATCCTTTGTGATCTCAGCCACTCTGGAACGTTTATATGAAATATTGGAGCTATTGCCGCCCCTTATCTTGTATTCCTCAAATCCTTTTCCAACCGCCCTTATATCCATGCCGAAAATCACGGAACTTGTTTCATTGTCATGCTCATGGGCAATGATGGCTTCCTTGATGGAATGCATACAGCAGAAACCAGAGCAAAAGGGATAGAACCTCAAATCCCTTGACCCAACACACTGGATAAAGGCAATTTTCTTTGCAGAACTTATTTTATCTGTTTTCCGTTTAAGGATTTCAAATTCTTTTTCAAGGTCAAGATGAATTTTGTACTTTGAAGCCCACAAATTCTGATCCTTTGCAAGGCCCTCGTTCCCATCTGCATTCAGTGTGCCTTCCCTGAAAGAGGCATAAAAATCACTGGTTGCCATGCCGTGTTTTTTCTCAAACCTTGAAAGAAATTTCCCGGATTTTGCAAGTTTTTTTTCAAGCTCTGCTGCACTGGCCTGAAGCTTACGGTCTGACGGACGGTATACATGGCCGGCGGTGGGGCCTGAAGCAGACAAAAATCTTTCAAATTCCAGTGCCGTAATCACATTATCGATCTCAGAATATCTGTATTCAGGCATTTTTTCAGGATTAAAGACCTCATAGCCCGTGGCAACAATCACAGCTGCAACAGACAATTCCAGAAACTTATCCTTTTGCTCGAAATTTATGGCTCCTGCCTGACATTTTTTCTGGCATATACCGCATTTCTTTCCATTGAGCATTCTGCAATGATCAGGGTCAATGGTATGGGTGGACGGAATACCCTGGGCAAACCAGGAATATACAGCTTTTCTCTGTGCATGGCCTTCATTGTAAAGGTCTGTAACAGGTGTGGGGCAGACCTGGGTACATGCTCCGCAGCCTGTGCACTTGTCTTCCTCCACATACCTTGCCTTTTTCCTTACAACAGCCTTGAAATTTCCTGCTTCACCTTCCAGTTTTTCAAGTTCGCTGTAAGCAAGCAGTGTAATATTGGGATGTCGACCGACATCCAGCATCTTGGGCGAAAGTATTCAGATGGCACAATCATTGGTGGGAAAGGTTTTGTCGAGCTGGGCCATTTTCCCGCCAATGGAAGGGAGGGTCTCCACAAGATGCACCTTAAACCCCATTTCAGCCAGATCCAGCGAAGACTGAATTCCTGCAATCCCGCCGCCAAGGACAAGTATATCCTATGTCTCAATCAACCTCCTGTAGAAACTTATTATTCTCATTCCCGTCAGGCCACCTTTTTGAAACCGG
>CAYUOB010000111.1:0-9276 GCA_964446145.1 uncultured Desulfobacula sp. | reverse complement strand
GCTGATAAGCAACATGGTTTTTGTGCTGATGGCTTTTAATGCTAATCTAAGAGCTGCAGGACATTTGATCCTGTGCTAGACTGAGAATAAAAAGGATTATTAGAATGACTCTTCAAACTAAATTTTCCAGAGGGGAGTTTGTTGTCCTTGCTGAAATGAGCACCCCGAAAGGCGTTGATATCTCGGACCTGGTAACAGGTGCAAGGCCTCTTAAATCCAGAATTGATACAATTGTGATTCCGGATATGGATGGCGGTGTCATGCGCATGAGTGCTCTGGCAGGAGGAGCTGTTATCCGCCAGCAGGGACTTGAGCCCATGATTCATGTTTATGGCAGAGACAGGAACAGGATGGCTCTGCAGGGAGACCTGCTGGCAGCCCACGTTCTTGGAATCCATAATCTTGTGGTTGTGCAGGGCGAAAATATTATCCATGGAGATCATCAGAATGCAAAGGTCGTGGATGATCTGAATGAACTCAGCCTGCTTGCCGCCATAAAATCCCTGCAGGACGGCGCTGACCTTGCCGGGTTTGAGCTTAAGGGAAAACCTGAGTTCTTTGCAGGAATCCAGGTGCTGCCTGTTGTGGATGATGCAGACCTGGACAGGCAGATCAAAACCGCAGAAGCCAGAATTGACGCAGGTGCGCAATTCATCATTGTTCCACCGGTTTTTGATATGGATCGTTATATTGAGATCCTTAAAAAATTCGGTTCTCTTGGTGTACCGGTTGTTGCAACGGTTTTTATGCTTAAAAATGTTGGAATGGCCCGCTATATTTCAATTAACGATCCAGGGTCCATGCTCTCAGAATCTCTTATAACCCGTATCCGCAAAGCCAGGGACAGGGAAAGCGAATGTATTCATATTGCGGGAGAAATGATTGCAGCTCTTAAAAATGAGGTTCAGGGTATAAAAATCTCCGCTCTGGGCTGGGAAGACCGTTTGCCGGCAATCCTGGACAGTGCGGAACTTTAAGCTAAACCAATCAATCGTCCTTTGCCTTCCGCACCTTCGAGGGTGTTCAGGATGGCATGTGGATATTGTAAATATATATAGTAGGTCATAAATGCAAACTTATAAAGATATTCATCATGACAAGTCTGAGGAGAAGAGTGTGCTTGTTATCGGCGGAGGTGTCGGAGGAATCCGTGCTGCGCTTGATCTGGCTGAATCCCGCCGGAATGTCATTCTTATAGATAAATCATATTCCATTGGCGGGCTGATGACTCAGCTTGACAGGACTTTTCCCACCAATAATTGTGATTTGTGTACTGTTTCTCCTTATCTATCCGAAAATGCGCGCCAGTTTCATCTGGATCTTCGCCCCATGACCCGGCTTGAAAAATTATCAGGGGAAGCTGGAAATTTTACGGCTGAACTTGTAACCAGCCCGAGATTCATTGATCTTGACAAATGCACAGCCTGCGGGGAGTGCCATAAACACTTTCCTGAAGCTGTAAGGTTCACTCCGGGGCTTGATCCCAGGGCTCCGACCTGCATGCGTTATCCACAGGCAACCCCCTATGCCTTTTCAATTGATATGGAAAAGGTCGCAGATATTGAGGCATTAAAAAAGGTATGCAGGGCAGGTGCAATCAAACCGGATGATGCTGAGCAAAAAACAATTGTCAATGCTGCATCTGTGATTTTGAGTACAGGTGCTGAGCTGTTCGACCCTGCCTCTCTGGACAATTTTGGAGGTGGCAGGTTCAAAAACGTTGTAACCGGGCTGGTTTATGAGCGTATCATGTCTGCTTCCGGCCCGTTTCAGGGGAATCTGGTCAGGATATCTGACAGAAAACCTCCTAAAAAAGTGGCATGGATCCAGTGTGTCGGCTCAAGGGGCATTAACAGGGCAGATGTCCCGTATTGTTCAAGCGTATGCTGCATGTATGCCTTAAAAGAGGCCATTGTCACAAAGGAACGTTTTGGAGAAGAGATCGAGACCACTGTTTTTTTCATGGACATGCGTACCTTTGGCAAGGATTATGAACTGTATTTAAACCGGGCAAGGGATGAATATGGAATCAGGCTTGTGAGAAGCCGGCCCCATTCAATTGTGGAGGACAGCAAAACAGGCAATCTTTCCATTACATATGCTTTGGAGGAGCAGGCTCTTCAGAAAACCGAAGAATTTGACATGGTAGTGCTTTCAACAGGGTTCAGGGTTCCGGGCTCCACTGTCGAGCTTGCAGAAAAACTTGGTATTGAACTGAATATTCACAATTTTGCCGCAACAGATAATTTTAATCCCGTGAAGACTTCAAAACCCGGTGTGTATGTATGCGGGGTAATTGAAAGCCCTAAAGATATTCCGGAGACAATGGTGCAGGCAAGCGCTGCTGCGAGCATGGCAGGGGCGGAGCTTCCGGTATGTACGGATTTCATGGAGGATCAGGAAGATCTTCCGCCTGAACGTGATGTTTCAGATGAGGAGCCCCGCATTGGCGTATTTGTATGTGATTGTGGGTTTGAAATAGGCGGAGTAATTGATGTTGATAAACTGATAGAATTTGCCGGAACCCGCAGGGATGTGGTTGTTGCAAAGACAGTGGGATATGGATGCAGCAGTGATTCCATGGCAAAGATCGAGGAATCAATAAAATCCAATCGTCTGAACAGGGTGGTGATAGGGGGATGCTCTCCAAGAACCCATGAAACCAAGTTCCAGGATCTTCTGCGCCGCGCAGGCCTGAACAAACACCTGGTTGAAATTGTCAATTTAAGGGATCAGGATACCTGGGCGCACATGGCTCAGCCTGAAGAGGCCCTTGAAAAAGCTTTTAAACTTATTCAGATCGGCATAGGCGGTGTCCGCAAAAGCCGTCCTCTCGTTGACCAGACCCTGCCCATGAATCAGAATGTACTGGTTGTGGGAGGTGGTGTCGCAGGCATGACTTCGGCCCTTCAGCTTGCACGTCAGGGAAGAAAGGTGTATCTGGTGGAAAGGGGCCCTGTACTGGGCGGGCTTGCAAAATCCATCAGGAGAACCATTGAGGGTGAAGATGTCGGAGCCTTTGTCAACCAGCTGATTGACGATGTAATGGAAAACGAAAATATCCAGGTGCTGACCAGATCCATTGTGGTTGACCATTCAGGAATCCCAGGCCTGTTCAGGACAGGTATCCAGACCGGAATCAGAATGAACTACATGCAGCTGAACCACGGAGTGACCATACTTGCAACAGGTGCCATGCCCAACAGACCGGATGAATATGGTCTGGGCACCAGTGATGATGTCATGACCCAGCTTGAACTTGATGCTGTGATTGAAGATGATCCTGAGAGAATAAAGGCCATGGATCAGATTGTGATGATTCAGTGTGTCGGCTCAAGGGAAGAGGGCAACCCGAATTGTTCCAGGGTGTGCTGTCAGGCTGCTGTCAAAAATGCTCTGAGGATCAGGTCACTTAATCCAGATGCCCAGATTTTTATTCTGTACAGAGATATAAGGACATATGGATTCTATGAAGACTATTACCGGGAGGCCAGGAACCTGGGTGTGAAATTTATCAGGTTCTCCCTGGACAATAAACCCGAGGTCAGGGTTAAGGATGATAAAATAAGTATTTTTGCCTATGATATAATTCTTGGCAGAAAAATCCAGATTGATGCTGATTGTCTTGCTCTCAGTACAGGAATGGTTGCTGATGACGAAACAACAGAAGATCTGTCCATGATGTTTCATCTGTCGAGAACTTCAGATAATTATTTTCTGGAGGATCATGTTAAGCTTCGTCCCATTGATATGTCTGTCAGAGGTGTTTTCATTGCCGGGACAAGTCATTCCCCCAAAACCATCCGGGAAAGCGTAACCCAGGCTCTGGCAGTGGCAGGAAGGGCACAGACCCTGCTTGCCAAAAAGGAGATCAACCTGGGTGCAGCTGTAGCCAAGGTTGACGGAACAAAATGTGCTGCATGTCTTATCTGTGTAAGGGCATGCCCGTTTGGTATTCCGTTTATCAATGAAGATGGATATTCACAGATTGATCCAGCCAAGTGTCATGGCTGCGGAGTCTGTGCTGCCGATTGTCCGGCAAAGGCAATCCAGCTGCTTTCCTTTGAAGATGATCAGATCCTGGCCAAGCTGGACGGCCTGTTTGAAGAGGTGAACTGATGGAAAATTTTGAACCTGAAATAGTAGCATTTTGTTGTCATTATTGTGCCTATACCGCTGCTGACATGGCAGGCACAAAACGGATATCCTATCCGCCCAATGTAAAGATCATCCGTGTTCCATGTTCCGGAAAAGTGGATGCCATTCACATAATGAAAGCCTTTGAAAAGGGTGCAGACGGTGTGTATGTGGCAGGATGCCTTGAAGGAGACTGTCATTTCAAGAATGGAAATATCCGGGCAAAACACAGGGTTGCCCATGTTAAAAAGGTTCTTGAGGAACTGGGCTGGGAACCTGAGCGTGTTGAGATGGTCAATATGTCAGCCGGCATGGGTGAGCTTTTTGCAACTACTGCATTTGAGTTCACTCAGAAAATCAGGCAGCTGGGCCCGGGTCCTGTAAAAAACATGAATACTGGCAATCATCAGAAGGCAGTCAGTTGATAATTTAAATTTTCGGAGAAAAAAATGATAACAGCAGAACAAAAACCCTTAAAGGAAATCATAGATTATATCTCACCCTATGACCGGATTCTTCTGGTGGGCTGCAATGAGTGCGTAACAGTGTGTGCAGCAGGCGGGCGTAAAGAAGTCGGACTTCTTGCTTCCGCACTTCATCTGCACTGCCTTAAACAGGGCAAAACCCTTGATATCAAGGAAATAACCCTTGAAAGACAATGCGATCCGGAATATGTTGAAGAACTGGTTTCAAGCATTGACAGTGCAGATGCCATTCTTTCCATGGCATGCGGCTGCGGAGTTCAGACGATTGCTGAACGTTACAGGGAAAAGCCTGTATTTCCTGCTGTCAATACCAAGTTCATGGGAGCTTCCGAAGCCCAGGGAATCTGGGCTGAAAGATGTCAGGGCTGCGGCGACTGTCTGCTTGGGATCACGGGCGGCATCTGCCCTGTTGCAAGATGCTCAAAACATCTGCTCAACGGCCCGTGCGGCGGAACTTCCTATGGCAAGTGTGAAGTGGCGCCGGATATTGACTGTGCATGGTGCCTGATCTGGGAAAGATTAAAGGCTCTTGGCATGGAAAAACGTTATGAAGAAATTATGGAAGCAAAGGACTGGAGACCTGCCGGCGGAGGCGGCCCAAGAAAAATAATCAGAGAGGATTTGTCATTATGAAGACTGAAAGTAAACTGGAAAGAGTATTGGCATCAGGGAACCTTGCTGTAACTTCGGAGTGCGGGCCTCCGCGCGGAGCTCTTCCTGAAAAGATAAAAGAAAAGGCAAATCTTTTAAAAGATCATATTGATGCGGTGAATGTGACTGACAACCAGACCGCCATGGTGAGGATGTCAAGCTGTGCTGCAAGTATCATAATTAAACAGATGGGCCTTGATCCCATACTTCAGATGGTGAGCAGGGACAGGAACCGTCTTGCCATGCAGGCGGATATAATTGGTGCCTATTCATTCGGTATAAATACAATGCTGTGCCTGTCGGGCGATCATCCCAAATTCGGAGACCACCCGAATGCCAAGGGTGTTTTTGATCTTGATTCCATTCAGATGTTGCAGACTGTCCGTAAAATGAGGGATGAAGGCAAGTTTCAGGGCGGAGCGGATATTCTCAACGCTCCTAAGATGTTCATAGGGGCTGCTGCCAATCCTTTTGCCGATCCGTTTGAGCTGCGTGTGATGCGCCTTGCAAAAAAGGCAAAGGCAGGAGCTGATTTTGTCCAGACCCAGTGTATATTCAATCTGGACAAATTTGAAAAATATATGGAAATGGTATGTGACAGAGGGCTTGATGAACAGATTCACATACTTGCCGGAATCACTCCCATGAAATCAGTGGGAATGGCAAGATATATGAAAAACAAGGTTCCTGGAATGGATGTGCCGGACGAGGTCATAGACCGCATGGCAGGGGTTCCCAAGGAAAAACAGGCAGAGGAAGGTATAAAAATTGCCGTGGAATCCATTGAAAGGCTCAAACAGGTCAAAGGAGTTCACGGTTTTCATATCATGGCCATTGAATGGGAAGAAAAGGTTCCCGAGATTGTAGAAAAAGCAGGATTATTTCCCAGACCTGTGGTATAGGAAACATTGAGGATGCTTAAGACAACAAAAAGGAGTGATAGCAATGAGTGAAAAACAACTGATTTTAGTCGTGGACGATGATCCCGATCTGGTGGAAGCTGTTTCCATGAAATTGGAATCTCTTTCCTATCGAGTTGCCAGGGCCTATGATGGTGAGGAAGCCATGGAAAAAATAAAGGAAGAAAAGCCTGCTTTAGTCATTCTTGATGTTATGATGCCCAGGAAAAACGGCTGGGAAGTCTGCAATGACATAAAGGAGAGTGATGATTTAAAGGATATCATCGTGGTGCTTCTGACGGCTGTGGCAGATTCAGTAAAAACAACAAGCTATACTCATCATGACGGCAAAACAACACTTGCAGATGATTATGTTCCCAAACCCATTGATCTGGATAAGCTCATGGAGATTGTAAAGGATTATTGCAACTGATTCTGTGAATCAGAACACATATATGAACGGCGGGTCTGGGAAACTGGCTGTGCCCGCCGTTCCTGCCTCTGTCAAGTTCTTGAATCCCGGGGTTGCTGATGGAAACTTTGTTTAAAATAAACGGAATCCGGCTGAACTCAGATTATATCCGGGTAACCCAGGAGAAAAAAGGTTCGGGGCTTTGGAAAAATTTTGGAAATTTTACTCCGCTTTATCAGGGAATGCAGGCCCGGCATATCAATATGATATTAATGAGCCTGGATTCTGCGAATAATGATTTTTTTGTTTCTGGGGTTATTTCCCGAAAAAATTTGAAAAAAATACCTGATCCTGAAAACTTATGGGATCATCAAAATCCTGTCACGATTCTGTCTGTTTATCCCCATCATCATAGAGTGGGCCTGCTCGGTTTTATCCTTCATATTTTTGGCCGCAATGAAATCAGTTTTTATCATATGGCATCTTCAAACGCACAGCTTACTTTTGTGATAAACCCTGAAGACTGTGACCGTGTTACGGAACTTCTTGCCTTGAACCTTGATCTGCCGCCTTCCCATACTCCTTTTGAGCAAAAGGAAGACGAGGAACTGATAAAATTTTTAAGGAAAAAATATCCTGAGACACGGGCAACCTATGTGGAAGAGAAAATCAGGACCTATGGCATTGAAGTGACACAGAACCTGAAACTATGGTGCTTTTCAGATCTGCTGCCAGGGAAAACAATGGCAGATGCCGGCAAAAAGATCAACTCATGTGCCAAAAATGATCAGGCCGGTTTTTTTCATACCTGTGCCCACGTTCCCGGTTCCGGTTTAACCCGTGTTTTTGTGCTGACTCCTGACCATGTGAATTTTGATTGTAATGATTCATGGGACGCTGATTTCATAAGTTTTCACGGCCCTCATTTTGGAGACCGTCACAGTATCGCGGCAAGGGCACTTGAATGCCTTGCAATTGATGATATTCCTGTTCTGCTCATGGACTGTACAGGGGCCAGTATTGCCGTGGTATTGCCTTCCGGGCAGGGGTTGGCTGCAAAACAGGCGCTCATGAATGCATTTGAAACCCCCTGAGAATGGAAATGAAACCACTTGACAAACAGGATATGACCAGACCGGCCAGTGAAGAAAACCACTGGAAATCAAAAATATTTGATGCCCTGCCATATCCTGCTGTTGTGGTATCCTGCGACAAGATATTAAAAGGTGCCAATAAAAAATTTTATGAGACCTTTAACCTTTCCTGCAATGAGATTGTGGGCAAAAAATGCTTCCATGTTTTTTTATTTAAGGATACGCCGTGTGAATCATGTGACTGTACCATAAACAAGGTGATCCGGGATAAAAAAACCCATAGTTTCATAGTAAAGCATCAATATAAATGGGAGGAAAGACAGTTTTCGCCTGTTTTTGATGATAATGGCAATGTGGAGTATGTCATTGGAAGTATAAGGGATATCACTCGCACCAAGTCGCTTGAGAATCAGCTGCATGATGTAAAGGAATTCATAAGCCGTGTGATTTATTCTTCGGCAAGTGCCATTGTGGCAGCAGACCGCCAGGGAAATATCAACCTCATGAATTCCGTTGCCAAGGAATTGTTCGGGGATTACAACGGGGGCGAAGGCAAGATAAAACATACAGAACAATTATATCCCCCTGGAAAAGCCAAAGAAATAATGAGGATGCTCAGGGATGAAAAAATCGGTGGCAAAGGAAAACTTCTGATACCGAGAACAACCATAGTAAATTCACGCGGGGAGCATATTGAAGTGGAAATGTCAGCTGCCATTATTTATGATGAAAAGGGTAATGAATCCGCTACTATGGCAATATACAATGACCTTAAGGACAAAATCCGTGTTGAAAAGGAATTGAAACTGACCCAGCAGCAGCTTGCCCAGTCAGAGAAAATGGCATCTCTGGGACAGCTTGCAGCAGGCGTTGCCCATGAAATAAACAATCCTCTCACAGGAATTTTATTTTATGCAAGCCTTCTTCTTGAGCGCAATGATATTGATGAAACCATGTCAGAGGATCTAAATTGTATTCTGGAAGATGCAAACAGGTGCAAGGAGATTGTAAAAAGCCTTCTGGTATACAGCAGAAGCGCTGGAACCTGTAAGAATATTGTCCAGCTCAATGATGTTGTCAATCAGAGCCTGAATCTCATAAGGGACCAGAAAAAATTCAGGAACATAAAGATAAAGAAAAATCTTTCCAGCGAGATGATGCTGATTCATGCAGATTCCAACAAAATCAACCAGGTTGTGATAAATCTTGTGATAAATGCGGCAGATGCAATGCAGGGAAACGGCACCATCACCCTTACAACTTATAAGGAAAAAATGCTTAAAAAGATTTTTCTTGAGGTAAGGGATACCGGCAAAGGCATTCCCCATGAAAATTTATCCAAGGTGTTTGATCCGTTTTTCACCACAAAGGAGGTTGGAAAAAGCACAGGCCTTGGACTCAGTATTGTGCATGGAATCATAGAGGAACACGGAGGCAAAATATCCATTAAGAAAACCGGATCCAGGGGAACAACCTTTGTTGTTGAATTTCCCATGTATCAGGCTTCAGAAGATGGAACTTTTTTATGTAAACAATAAATTGAATACATGATTGAAAATATGAATAAAAATATTGAACCTTCCCTTAAAGACTGTGTT
>CAYUOB010000110.1:0-9490 GCA_964446145.1 uncultured Desulfobacula sp. | reverse complement strand
GGTTAGTGTATATAATTTTGGACATGGAGTGGATAAATGAAAACTATTAAGTACATTTTATGGCTGATAATTCTTGGTCTGCTTGGTTTGCTGATTTATGAAAACAGGGACTATTTCCTGACAGTACAATCCTTAACCCTGGATTTCAAACTGGGATCGCTTCGCTGGGAACTTCCCGGGCTGCAGAATATTGCCTATATGGGCATTACATTTTTTGCAGGCCTGATAATAGCCGGCATCAAGGGTATTGCTGCAGGGCTGCGCATGAAAAAAGAAATAAAGAATAACAATGCCACCATTGATTCTCTGAACTCCCGGATTGACAGTTTGAAAACCGATCTTGAAGTATTTACCCATGATCCCTACATCAAAAGAGAACTTGAAAAGAAAACAGATGAGGCTGGTTCTGAAAAGGAATCTGAAAACAATACAGAACCGGCAGACAACCCAGGGAGCGTAAACTGATTATTCCTGTCCTTAAAAAATAATGAGCAGAAACAAAAATACGCCCATGATGGAACAATACCTGTCCATCAAAAAGTCATATCCTGATGCCATTTTATTTTACAGAATGGGCGATTTTTATGAGATGTTTCATGAGGATGCCGTAAAAGCCTCTTCAATTCTGGGAATTGCTCTGACAAGCCGCAACAGAAACGAAAAAATCCCTGTGCCCCTGTGCGGTGTTCCATACAGAGCAGCAGACAATTATATTGCAAAGCTCATTGAAAACGGCTGCAAGGTTGCAGTATGCGAACAGATGGAAGATGCTTCAGCTGCAAAAGGGCTGGTAAAAAGACAGGTCGTCCGCGTCATTACTCCCGGAATGATCCTGAACGAGGAATTGCTGGATAAAAAATCCAATAATTTTCTTCTGGCCATGACAAAACTGGGAAATGAAGCAGGAATTGCATATCTTGATATTTCAACAGGAACATTCAGGATAACCCAGGTTAAAACCAATGGTTCAAAAATTCCAGGCCAGCTGATTGACGAAGCATTGAAAGTCGATGCCAGGGAAATTCTCTTACCTGAAAATTTCAAAAAAGACCCTGCCCTTGCATACGTACGGGAAGCCTTTTCAGGGCGGCAGATAACATACCTTGACAGAATTGAATTTCTGCCTGAAGAAGCAAGAAAAAAACTGGTGGAAAAATTCCGGACAAGGAGCCTTGAAGGGTTTGGCGCAGAAAACATGGAAGCCGCAGTATGTGCTGCAGGTGCTGTTCTTTCCTATGTCCAGGATACACAGCTTCAGGATACAAGGCATATTTTCAAGATAACTGCCTATGATATTGAAAATTTTCTTGTGATTGATGAAAGATCATGCAGAAACCTTGAAATACTCACAAATATTCAGACCCTTGATAAAAAAGGCAGCCTGATCCATGTACTTGACAGGACAGTAACTGCAATGGGCGGAAGGCTTATACGGACGTGGCTGAGATATCCCCTGATTGAAAAAGATGAAATATGCAGAAGGCTGGACTGTGTGGAAGAAATCTGCCGGGCATCCCATATTCATCAGCTTGTAATCAACCATTTAAAATCAGTATATGATCTTGAGCGGCTTGGCAGCAAAATTTCAATGGGCCAGGGAAATGCAAGAGATCTGATTGCCCTTAAAAATTCATTGAAACAGCTTCCCGGCCTTTTTAAGGAATTGTCATTGTTCAAAAGCCCGCTTCTTAACGGGCAGGCCCTTGAAAACCGCGGACAGATACAAACAGAACTTGAATCCCTTGCAGAACTCATAGAAAAAGCGATCAGGGAAGATGCCCCCCATGTCCTGAACGAAGGAGGGCTTATCAATGATGGATATGATCCTGACCTTGATGAACTGCTTGAAATTTCCAGAGACGGAAAATCATGGATTGCAAAGGCTGAAGCCCTTGAAAGGGAAAAAACAAAATTATCCTCCCTTAAAATCAAATACAATAAAGTATTCGGATATTTCATAGAAGTATCAAAAGCACAGGCAGCTTCCGTGCCTGACCATTACATACGCAAACAAACCCTTGTAAATGCTGAACGATATATAACCGATGAAATGAAGCAGGTTGAATCCAGAATACTCAATGCCCAGGAAAAGCGCAATGCCCTTGAATACAATATTTTCTGCGATATCAGGGACAAAGTCATTGCAAAGGCCTGCCTGATTCTGAAAGCTGCTGAATTCATTGCCATTGTGGATACACTTCAGAGTTTTGCAAAGGCAGCATCTGAAAACGGCTATACAAGACCTGCCATCAACAATGAAGATATTATCAGCATTGAAGACGGACGCCATCCTGTGGTCGAAAAAATGATCAAAGGCGAACGTTATGTCCCCAATTCCATTGAAATGGATAATACAGAAAACCAGGTGCTGCTCATAACAGGGCCCAATATGGCAGGCAAGTCCACGGTGCTGCGCCAGGTTGCCCTGACAGTTCTGATGGCGCAGACAGGTTCTTTCGTACCTGCAGCAAAGGCATCATTATGCATTGTGGACAGGATATTCACACGGGTGGGTGCACTTGACAACCTTTCCTCGGGCCAAAGCACTTTTATGGTGGAAATGGAGGAAACTGCAAATATAGTGAACAACGCAACTCCCAAAAGCCTTGTTATACTGGACGAGATAGGAAGAGGCACAAGCACGTATGATGGAATGAGCATAGCATGGGCTGTTGTTGAATATCTCCATGACCTCATGGGGTGCGGAGTAAAAACCCTTTTTGCAACCCATTACCATGAACTGACAGAACTTGAAAAAATCAAGCCAAGAATCAAGAATTTCAATATAGCTGTCAAGGAATTCAACGACAACATTGTGTTTCTGAGAAAACTTGTGAAAGGCGGAACCAATAAAAGTTATGGAATACAGGTAGCAAGACTTGCAGGAATACCGGACAAGGTTATTATGACTGCAAAACAGGTTCTGGCGGGAATAGAAAAAACCGACATGACCGGCCCGGCCATTGAATCTGTCAAAAAACAAAATCAGGCCACCCGGAAAAAAAAGAAAACTGCCAATAAAAACCAGATGGAATTATTTGCCCCGGACGAACAGGCCATAAGAAAAATCCTGGAAAGAACCGATATCGCCCGCATCACCCCCATTGAGGCGATAAACCTGCTGAATGATCTTAAAACAAAGGTATGTCCTGTGGTATGATAAAACAACATGCATCCATATCAATAAAAAAAACCGGCTGTACCATTTTTGGAGCTCTTGTTATTTTTACAGGCATTTTTCTTTCATGGTCGTCAGCATGTGCAGCCGGGCCCAAAACACAGTATCTTGCAGCAGACTCATGTTACAAGATGCTCAGGCACTCCCCTGCAAAACAGAAACAGGCCGGCCAGTGGCTGAAATGCATTAATATGTACAAGGATATCCAGAAGCAGTATCCTCAAAGCACCTGGTCTGCAGCGGGTATGTTCAAGGCTGCTCAGCTTCTCATCAAGCTTGCTGAAAAATCAGGCAATTCCGGATTCAGGGATCAGGCGGACGATCTTTTAAAAAGGCTGAGAACACGATATCCCGAAAGTGCCTGGTCAAAACGGGCAAAACGTGTTCTTGCACCCAGCGAATCAGGCCGTACGATAAAATATATCAGATCAAAGAAAAGGCAGACAAAAAAAAACAAACCTGCCAGAAAAATCAGGGAAAATCAAAAAAAAGAACAACCTGCCGTTATTGAGACTCCTGCTGCCACAGAGCATGCACAGAACACCATGCAAAACCGGCAACCCTCAGAACAGAAGAATGAAAACAAAGACGGTATTGTCAATGACTTAAGGTTCTGGTCCAATCCTGATTACACAAGAATTGTTGTAAACCTTGACAGGGAAAGGGATTATTCCTACAGGCTTTTGAAAAAAGACCCGAAAATACACAAACCCTTTGAGCGGCTGTACGTGGATATTGACAGATCAAGGCTTGGCAAATCAGTTGCGTCCCATACTCCCATAAATGACAATCTTCTGCAGCAGGCCAGAGCCGGCCAGTATCTTCCCCATACAGTAAGGGTTGTGGTTGATATCAAATCATTTGAAAACTATAAAATATTTTCCCTGAAAGACCCTTTCAGGATCATTATAGACGTATGGGGCAAAGGTTCTTCCGGCAGCAGGCTTGCGTCTTCTGCAGGTTCTGTACAGAAATCCAAAAATGATCAGAAACCTGTAAAACTGAAAAGAATAACCACAGATAATTTAAAATCATCTGATATTGCACGCCAGTTTGCACTTGGAGTAAGAAAAATTGTTATTGACCCCGGCCATGGCGGGCCTGACCCTGGAGCCCCGGGGTATTTCAGGCATGTATGGGAAAAGGATATTGTACTGAAACTTGCAAAAAAACTTGCAAAAATCCTGAGGGCAAAACTTAAATGCACTGTGATTTTAACCCGGTCAACGGATAAAAAACTGACCCTTGAAGGAAGGACAGCCATTGCCAACACAAAAAGAGCCGATCTTTTCATCTCGCTTCACTGCAATGCAGCAAAAAACAGGCGAGTACACGGTATTGAGACCTATATCCTGAACCTTGCCACGGACGACCAGGCAATAGCTGTTGCAGCAAGGGAAAATGCAACATCAAAAAAGAATATATCCGACCTTGAATATATTTTAAGCGATCTGATGAAAAATGCAAAGATAGAAGAATCCACAAGGCTTGCCAATCTGGTTCATCATTCCATAATACAGGAAATGAGACAAAAATATTCAAAAATCACGGATCTTGGCGTCAAACAGGCCCCGTTTTATGTCCTGCTGGGTGCAAGAATGCCTTCCATCCTGGTTGAGACTTCTTTTATCAGCAATAAGCGCGAATGCAGGCGCCTGATGAATGATTCATACCAGACAGCAATCTGCAACGCCATTGCCGACGGGGTAAAAAAATATATTGATGCAACAAATCCCAAACAATTATAACCCCATCTTTAAAGGAGAATATCATGGCTTTTGAAAACATTATCCTTGAATCAGCCCCGCCTGTTGCAACCTTGTTCTTTAACCGCCCCAAAGCGCTAAATGCTCTTAACAACGCTCTTTTTGACGAGCTTGACACAGCACTTGACCAGATCAGGGACAATCCTGACATCAGAGTGCTTGTATTGACAGGAGCCGGTGAAAAAGCTTTTGTTGCCGGGGCTGATATTGCAGAACTCAATAAAATGAACCCGCTTGAAGGTAAAACATTTTCCAGGAAAGGCCAGAAGGTTTTTTCAAAACTTGAGGACATGCCAATACCTGTTATTGCGGCTGTAAACGGGTTTGCCCTTGGAGGCGGACTTGAAGCGGCACTGGGATGTGACTTCATATATGCATCTGAGAAAGCTGTATTCGGGCTGCCTGAAATCACACTCGGGCTTATTCCCGGGTTTGGCGGAACCCAGAGGCTTGCCAGGATTGCAGGTGAAAACCGCGCCCGCGAAATGATCTTCACAGGCAAGACCATCACAGCTGCTCAGGCATTGGAATACGGCATTGTCAACAGGGTATGTGAGCCGGATAAACTCATGGAAGAGGTCATGGAAACAGCCAACCTCATTGCAACCAGGGGCAGGGTCGCCCTGCGTTCAGGAAAAGAGGCCATACAAAACGGGCTTAAAACAGATCTTGAAACAGGCTGCAGGATTGAAAATGATATTTTTGGACTTAACATGGCAAGTGAAGATGCAAAGGAAGGCACAACCGCTTTTCTTGAAAAACGAAAACCAGTATTCAAAGGCAGGCTTTACTAAGACCTGCCCATTTTAAGGAACATAAAATGCCCATTTACAATACTGAATTTGAAACAATGCCAAGGGAAGGCATTGAAGCTGTGCAGATAAAACGCCTTAAATCCACTGTTGAACGTGTATATTCAACTGTTCCCTTTTATAAAGAAACATTTGACAAAGCCGGTATCAAACCGTCTGATATCAGAACCCTTGAAGACCTGAAGCGCCTGCCCTTTACAACCAAACAGGATTTAAGGGATAATTATCCCTATGACATGTTTGCGGTTCCACTGAAGGATGTTGTAAGGATACATGCCTCATCAGGCACAACAGGCAAGCCGACTGTTGTGGGATATACAAAACAGGATATTGACACCTGGGCGGAACTTATGGCCAGAAGCTTTGCAGCGGCAGGGGCAGGTGCCGATGATATAATCCATAACGCCTTTGGATATGGATTGTTCACAGGCGGGCTTGGCGCCCATTATGGGGCTGAAAAACTGGGGGCTTCCGTTATCCCGGTTTCAGGGGGAAACACCAAACGCCAGATCACCATAATGCAGGATTTTAAGCCAACAATACTGACAGGGACACCTTCATATATCCTGCATCTTGCTGAAGTTGCAGATGAGATGGGAGTGGATTTCAAGGATCTTTACTTTAAATCAGGCATTTTCGGAGCCGAGCCCTGGTCTGAAAACATGAGAAAAGAGCTTGAATCCAAACTCAATCTCAAGGCTATAGATATTTACGGTTTAAGTGAAGTCATGGGCCCTGGCGTTGCCATTGAATGTGTTGAAGAACAAAAGGGCATGCATATCTTTGAAGACAACTTCATTGTCGAGATCATAGATCCTGAGACAAAGGAACCCATGCCTCCTGGAGAAACAGGCGAACTTGTGTTCACAAGCATCACCAAGCAGGCATTCCCTGTTATCCGTTACAGAACAAGGGATATTGCATCCCTTAATCCTGACCCATGTTCCTGTGGAAGAACCCATATACGCATGAACAAACCCTCCGGCAGGACAGACGACATGCTGATCATAAGGGGAGTCAATGTTTTCCCGTCCCAGATTGAAAGCGTTCTGATGCAGTCAAAACAGATTCTGCCCCATTATCAGATCATTGTTGACAGAAAAGACAATCTTGATACACTTACTGTCAAGGTTGAAATGGATGAACAACTTTTCAGCGACGAAATAAGAAAACTTCAGACCATGGAGCAGAAAATTGCCTCAGATATAAAGGAATATTTAGGGGTTACCTGCAAAATTCTGCTCGTTGAACCGAAAACAATCGCCCGAAGCCAGGGCAAGGCCGTAAGGGTGATTGACAACAGAAAATTTTGATTCATATATTTTATAAGGAATAATGAAAAATGTTTGCTGAACAGATATCCATATTTGTGGAAAACAAGGAAGGCAGGCTTGCGGAAGTAACGGCAATTTTAAGGGATGCCCATGTCAACATAAGGGCATTATCCCTTGCTGATACAACTGATTTCGGTGTGCTGCGCCTGATTGTAAATGATAATGACAAAGCTGAAGAAGCCCTGAGAAAAGAAGGTTTTTCAGTGGGCAGAACACCTGTGCTGGCAGTTGAGGTAAAGGACGAACCAGGCGGGCTGAACAATATTCTGGACCCCCTGTCTGAAAATAAAGTCAATGTGGAATACATGTATGCATTTGCAAATCCTCAATGTAAAAACGCCATAATGATTTTCAGGTTCGACGACCATGACAAGGCTCTGAAAATTCTTAATGAACAAGGCATTAGGGTGATTTCCAGCAAAGAGGTCTGCAATCTTTAAAAAGACAATCAAAACAGGCCGGCACAGCAAAAACGCTGAATTAATCAGCCTGTGCCGGCCCGCTGACCGCGGGCATGTTATTTTCTGGTGTTTCTCATGCATCATTATCTGCAAACGGAAGCCTGACAATAAAGCATGACCCCTTTGACGGAGTTGAATTTACTTCAATGCTGCCCTTATGATTCTCAGTCACAATAAAATAGCACACTGCAAGCCCAAGCCCTGTACCCTCTCCCACTTCCTTGGTGGTAAAAAAAGGCTCGAATACTCTTTTTCTGACCTCACGGCTCATGCCTGGCCCGTTGTCAATGATATCCACCCTTGCCATCCTGCCTTCAGCACATACCCTGATCTCAAAACACGGCTGTTCTGAGGAATTCTGCGACACCATGGCTTGGGCGCCATTGGATAATATATTGAAAAACACCTGCTGGATTTCACTTGCCTTGCACCGTATTTTCGGCATTCCAGGACTGTATTCTTTTATGATCCTGATTTTTTTAAAATCAAATTGCTTTTTAAGATTATAATCACTTGCAGCAAGTTCAATGGTTTTATCAAGGATAGAACAGATATCTTCTTTCACGAACCCGGACGCGCTTTTACGTGCAAATGAGAGCATATTGGAAACAATGGCTGCAGCCCTTTTCCCCGCCTCAAGGACTGAATCAAGCATCCTGTAAATTTTGCGTTTTTCCATATAGGCACAGACAGCATCAAATTCCATTCCCAGTTCCTCTGCAGCAGCCAGATTTGCCGGCAGCTTCTCCCTGAGGCGGTTTCTGATTACCTGGGCGTTCTGCAGGATTCCTGCAAGAGGATTGTTTATTTCATGGGCCATTCCAGCAGCAAGGCCTCCAAGGGAAACCATTTTTTCAGAATGCACCATCATTTCTTCAAGCTTTGCCTTTTCGTCTTCACGCCGTTTCAGGCTCAGGGCCTCCACAAGGGCAAGGGCAAGGGTTTCGCAGGCTTTCAGGTCCTCAGGGTCATATCCTCCATCCTTACCTGAAAAAGCAATAATCCCCTTCATTTCAGACCCAAGTTTTATGGGTACCCCCATGAATGATTCCACTGGCACATGCTGCTCAGGAAGGCAAACAGAACCAGGAGATAATTCAGGCTCATTCAGGATAACGGATTTCTGACCAAAAACAACTTCCGATATAATTCCTCCAAGTGCATGGGTACTGCCGCCGGCCTTATCTGTATCTGCCAGCATAATGCGGCATTCTTCTGCGACCTGATCTGAAACCGCCAGTATGTCCATATGGTCTTCACTTTCATCTGTAACTTCTCCTATGAATCCATATCCGCCGGGAATCACCTCAAAGGCGATGGAAAAAAAAATGCGGGCAATGCCCTGATAGGATTCTGCAAGCATGGACTGCTGAAAAAAACAATTTACTGCGTTTATGACTCTGCTCTGGCGAAAAATTTTTTTTTCATTGATCTCTTTTAAACGGATCTGTTTTTCAAGGTTAAAATTAATTCTGGCAAGATCATTGATTTTTTCTTTAATGGCATCCCGCATTACAGCAAAATTACGGGCAAGTTTTCCTATTTCACCAACACCTGCCTGTTCAATTTTTCTATCAAGATTACCTGCGGCAATTCAGAGGCAGCACGGCTCAACTCCGATACAGGCAGCATAAGCTTATTTACCACAAACACAAGAACCAGTGCGAGAACAGCAATAACCAAACCCGTAAAATACAGCATGTGATCCCTGAGCCCTGCAAGCTTTTTCTCAATAAAACCTGTGGAATAGACAATCTGCAGGGTACCGAGCCTCATTCCCTGGTAGGTTATATCAATTTTTTTACTTATATCGGTTCCTGCGTTGCTGTCAAATTCGCGTTCAAGTGATATATCAATATTAATATCTTCTGCCTTGAGAGATATGCTTTTCATGTTTTTATCGTCAAAAAAGGTTTCAAGATTGGCTCTGAGAGTTTCC
>CAYUOB010000109.1:0-9513 GCA_964446145.1 uncultured Desulfobacula sp. | reverse complement strand
CCATAAAAGATCATTTTTAGAATTAAGGGTTTGTGTGATGGGAAAAGCAGCTCAGTATTTGTCGGTCGGTGAACTCGAAAGTATAGCTGAAAACCTTTTTATAGTTAAATCCAGAAGAGGTGGTGAACTTATTGGGCTCTGTCCGAATCATGAGGCGTCTCTTATTTCCGGACAATTTTCTGTGGCCTGTCACTTTTCAGGAGGGGGGCAAGTTGCAGCCCCGGCCATCCCCGGCCCCTTTTTAAAAAAAAAATACAAACCAAACTCTAATCATCCAGAGAACTGGTCTGGCAGCGGTGCGGGTCCTTCTGAATGCTGTTTTTACAGGGGTCGCCTCAGCGTGTTTGAAGGTTGAGAATAATTTTAACAACGGGAGGGAAATGGGAAATGTCTTGTGATGTTGTTGGAACCAGGAGGTTGGTATGAGTATTGTTCCGCTGAATCAGATCAAAGCTACGGTTGAAAAAAGGGCACAAGAGCTCAATTCACAAAAAAAAGAAAACGGGGCTGCTATGGCAGGCCAGAAAAAAAAGAAAAACGATGGTGCAGGATCCGGGTTTGGTTCTGATTTTATCCTCGAATGTTTAGGCAGGAACGAGCTTGGAGATGGTGAATTGTTTAAAAAGCTTTACAGGAAGAATTTTGTTTTCAATAAATCAATGGACTGCTGGATGTCCTGGGCAGGGCACTCCTGGCAGATAGATAAAATGGATCATGCTGCGGCGTCTGTCGATGGAGTCGCACGAGTGTATCAGGATGAGGCCAAACGCATATCAGGAAAAATTAATCAATTGCTCGCTCAGGATCAGCAGGCGACAGGCAAGGCTGGGGACAAGGTCAGGGACCTTATGGCATTGCGCGGCAGTCTTAATCGTCGTGTGTCTGCTCTCAGGTCAGTAAGAAGGGTAAAAAATTGTTTGAGATTTGCGCATACGAGTAACAAGCCAATCGCGATCGATGGAAGTGAGGTTGATCAGAAACCCTGGCTTTTGCCGTGTGCAAATGGAGTTATAAATTTGCGTACAGGTGAACTGCAGACTGGCAGACAGAAGGATTATCTGCTGAAGTCATCGCCTGTTGCATTCCCAGAACAGGGGATTTATGCTGATATGTCGCTGTGGGAGAATGTGCTGCTGGATATTTTTTCCGGAAATGAAAATCTGGTGAATTTTTTCAGGCGTGTGTGTGGTTATGCGCTGGTGGGAGAAGTTTCTGAATCTATTCTGGTCGTAATGACCGGCCGGGGCAGGAACGGCAAGTCCATGATTGTTGAAACTATCTCGAAGGTTATGGGGCAGCTAGCTGGAGCAATCAGATCAGAGATGCTGCTGGATCAATTTCGGGTTTCGAGTTCAGCTGGCCCCACTCCTGATATTATGGCTCTGCGTGGATTAAGAATGGCGTTTGCGTCTGAAACAGATGATGGATGTAAAATTTCTCCGTCACGGGTGAAATGGCTCACCGGCAATGATACAATAACAGGCAGAAATCCACACGACAAATATGAGGTTCATTTCAGGCCCAGCCACACGCTGTTTCTCTTGACAAATCACAAACCACATGCTCCTGCAGATGATTTTGCATTTTGGGAACGGATTATTCTGTTTCCGTTTGAGATTTCGTTTGTGGATCGTGAACCAAAAAATGAAAACGAACGGCGCTCGGATCCACAGTTGAGTAAAAAACTGGAAGAAATTTTACCAACCATCCTGGCCTGGATGGTTAAAGGTTGCCTGGAATGGCAGAACGATGGACGATTGATTCGTCCTGCTGTGATTAAAGAGGCAGTGCGGGAATATCGGAGGGATGAAGATTCTGTAGGGGATTTTATTGACCAGTGCTGTGTTGTCGGGACGGAATATAAGGTTACGGCCGCCGCTGTGTACGAAGAATTCGAGAAGTGGTGGCAGGAAAATGTATCCAAGAGAGTGCCGCTTAAAAAACGTTTTGGGCAATGGTTTGGTAAGCGTTTTGAGCGGGTGAAACAAGGAACTATTTGGTATTGCGGAGTTGGACTGTTATCAGATCAAAATACTGATAATGAGACAATGAATGATTTTGGATTTGGAGGATTGGAGGAAGATTTTTAATCCTCCAGAAATCGTCCAACAAAATTTTAAGGTATAAGTTTTTGATTTTATTAATTAAAAATTTTCGGATAGGCAGACTTGGAGGATTGGACGATTTTTACCCTTATTTTCAAATGTTTTTTTTTATTTTTTTGTTTTTCTTTATTTATGTATTTTTTGTCCAATCCTCCAAAAAAAAAAAATATATAAGAAAAACAAAAACTTATTTGCTTGGAGGATTTTTTTTTCTTTGTCCAGTATCCTCCAGATCCTCCAAAAAGAACAGGGATAAAAAATGGATATTATTGATGCAGCCAACCTGGCAGGAATAAGTTTAAAAAAGGTCGCAGCCACAAAGGGCGGTGAATATGCCGGTCCCTGCCCTGGCTGCGGCGGAACAGATCGTTTTCGTGTCTGGCCTGCTGACAGAGAGGGAGAAGGCTCGTACTGGTGTCGTGGGTGTAATCAGAGCGGAGATTTAGTGCAGTTTCTGGTGGATTTTCTCAATTATGAATACCCGGCAGCTTTTCGTGAGGCCGGCCGGTCAGTTGATTACAGGTCGAAAAAATACAGGCCAGCAGAGCTCTGCAGGACAAGTGCAGATGTTGCCGGCCGGGTTTTTGAACCAAAAATACATGAGGACCCGGTTGAAACTTGGCAGCTCAGGGCTGAGGCTTTTGTATCCAGGGCACATCAAACCCTGCTGCATTATGACAATGCGGTCAAATATCTCGCAGGGCGGGGAATTGGGGAACGTGTTGTGAGAAATTTCCGCCTTGGCTGGTTTGAGGGTGAAAAAGGGAAAAACTGCATGTACCGGCCACGGCAGTCCTGGGGCCTGCAAAGGCTGAAAAATGAGAAAACAGGCAGGGATAAAATGTTGTGGCTGCCACGCGGGTTTGTGATTCCGTGTTATCGTGATGGCAGAATTCATAGAATTAGAATCAGGCGGCCCGCGGCGGATATTCAGAATCCAGATAAGGACATCAAATATTATATTGTTCCGGGTTCCGGCATGGAGGTTATGGGAATCAATCTGGATAAAAAAACAATCGTGGTTGTGGAGTCTGAGCTTGATGGCATGGTGATTGCCAGACATACCTGGCAGAAGGCCGGAGTTGTTGCGCTGGGTTCTGCTGCAAACAAACCGGGTGCATCTGTTTTTTTTCATCTGAAAAAAGCATTGCGGATCCTTGTTGCCCTTGATTATGACGAGGCCGGCCGTCAGGCCTGGAAGTGGTGGCAGAAAAATTTTGAAACAGCAAGATTATGGCCTGTGCCTGAAGGTAAGGATCCTGGCGAGGCGGTTGCAGCAGGGGTTGATATAAAACAATGGGTCTGGGCTGGCCTGCCCGCATCTGAGCTGATGAATGACCAGGCTGCAAAAGATTATAACCCTCCTGCCGGCCTGACTCCCTTTCAGGAACTTCAATTTCTGTTGAAAAAATTTCCTCAGGTTGAACTGCATGCGGATCAGCATGAAGCCAGAGTGGTTTTCAGTGACGGATTGAAAAATCGGGGAATACGCAGCAGGATTGAAACTCTGTTTTTTGAAGATGATGAAATACACTGGTATTACAGGCTGTATCATCCTGATAAAATCATTACCGGAAAAAATTGTTAAAAGAAGAGGAATAATTATGAATGTTGTGGCAGATAATTATTTTAAGAGTCTGCGAGCTGTTTTATTCCATCTTGACCAGGCTGGATTCAGAATTTCAAAATCGAAACTATACAGGGACAAGGACAAGGGTATGATCCGCATCAATCCAGACGGAACTGTTCCTGAAACTGAGGTGCGTGCGTATGCTGCAACCCTGGAGCGCAAATCAGGCAGCATTGATGATTTGAGCGATGTGCATGCAAGAAAAGCTGCCAAAGAAGTTGAAAAACTGGAGGAACAAATTGCAAGGCTGAGGTTTGAGCGTCAAAAAGAGCAGGGCAAATACATACCTCGCAGTAGTTTTGAGGCAGAACTGGCAGCCAGAGCTGTAGTCTTTGAATCTGGATTCAGACATGTTTTCAATATCAAGGCAAAAGAATGGATTGTTCTGGTGGGCGGGAAGATGGAAAAGGCGTCTGAGCTGCTGACTGCATTGAATCAGGCGCTTGATGAGCAGTTGAATTCGTACACAAGTCTTGAAAATTTTCAGGTTATGTTTGAGGATTAGATATGGAGCAAATGCAGATGTTTGATGAATTCGGATGCTTGAAAACCCAACGGCCTGTCTGGTGTTCTGATGAGTTGTGGGAGACAATGCGCAGCCTGATGGATAATGGAGTATTTAAATATAAGTTTTCGTTTTCAAAGGCTGAAAAAAAGGTTTTAAAAAAACGCAAACCTGTTCAGGTGTCAGTATGGTCAGAACGGCATAGGGTACTGACACAATCATCGCTGCCGGGCATCTGGCGCAACAGTGTAACACCTTATCTTGTCGGAGTCATGGATGCTGCTGCCCTGCCATTTGTGCATGAAATTACCTTGTGCAAGACACCACAGACAGGGGGAACAGAATGTGTTCATAATTTTGTTGGATACTGCATAGACCGGGCGCCAGGTCCTGTGCTGTATGTATATCCCGATGAAAAGACAGCAGCGGAAAACAGTAAGGACAGAGTTCTGCCGATGATTCAGGCCAGCCCCAGGCTGCGCAGCTATTTTACAGGTCAGGAAAAAGACAAGAGTTCATTCAGGATTAACCTTCAGCATATGCTCATTTATTTTGGATGGGGCAGGTCAGTTGCGTCAATTGCGAACAAGCCGATCCGGTATGGTATTGCAGACGAAATAGACAAGCCCGGCTTCGATCCCGGCAAAAAGGAAACAGGGGTGCTGGAGTTAATTGATAAGCGATTCACAACATATCGTCATAACTATAAATTTTTCAAAATTTCAACACCGACTCTTGAATCAGGAAACGTGTGGAAAGAACTGAATAGTTCAGATGTTATTTTTGATTATTATGTTATTTGCCCGAAATGTGGCAAGCTGCAGCTCATGGATTTTAAGGGAATCAAATGGAATGGCGGGTCAAAGGCAGATCCAAAAGAAATTAAAAACGGGAATCTTGCCTGGTATGAATGTGTTTCCTGCAGAGCTAGCTGGGATGATCATGTGCGTAATCTGGCTGTGCAGAGAGGACAATGGATTGCAAGGAAACCAGGGCCGCTTTTATCTATTTCTGCGTATCTGGAGAGGTTTCGTGCTGCATCAATAGGATTTCATATTCCAGCCTGGATTTCATATTTTGTGAGCTTAAGTGAGGTGGCAGCGGCTTTCCTGTCCGGTTTGGATGATCCGGTAAAAATGCAGGATTTTCTGAACAGTTATTGCGCACTGCCCTGGAAGGATATAGTTGCAAGGCAGGACGAGGATCAGATTCTTGGGCATAAGATTAATCTGCCGGCAGGCGTTGTGCCTTCTGATGCAATAGCATTGACATGCGGTATTGATGTGCAGATGAAGGGATTTTGGTTTGTTGTCCGGGCCTGGAAAAAGGATCTATCCAGTCACCTTGTGCAGTATGGATACATGACCACCTGGGAAGATATTGAAACGCTTGTTTTTGGAACCAGGTTTCCGGTTGAAGGAAAGGACGCCGGCATGGGCATCTGGCGGGCAGGGATAGATTCAGGCGGTGGTAAGGCACGCGAAGACGACTGGTCAAAGACTGAAGAGGTATATGACTGGGTACGCAGGAATGGGAGAAATACTGTTTTTGCGATTAAGGGTTCTTCCAGGCCGCAGGTCAAGAAAGTCAATCCGCGAGTGATTGACAAAATGGCGCGTGGCAATCGTATTATAAAAGGCGGCCTGGTACTGTATTTTCTGGATGTTGACCAGTTCAAGGATCAATTTCACTGGCGTTTGTCAAGATCATGTGATGAATCGCAATGCATAACGCTGAATGCAGATACAGGTCTTGATTATGCAAGACAGATACTTGCCGAGCACAAGGAAAAAGGGCGGGATGGGAAAAAAAAATGGGTTCAGATCAGGCGGGATAATCATCTGCTGGATTGTGAAAATATTGCTGCTGCCTGTGCGGATCCAGAATGGGCGCCTTCATTGTCGTTTATCGCAGAAACCCATGGCAGAGCAAAACGGCGGCGCAGGATTCTGAACCAAGGAGTTCCCCATGGCAGATAAAAGCGGGCTGCTTGAGGGCAAGGATGAAATAATGCAGTTTTTACACACAACTGAGTATAAACTGAAAAAATATGTTGCCATGGGAATGCCTGTTGTGATTGAGGATGGCCGCTGGCTGGCTCACAAAGATAATATAGATGAGTTTTTTAAAGCTTATACTCGCCGGAAATTTGAGGGGATTATTCCTGATTGATCTGATTCTGTTTTGATCCTGAAAAAGCATGTCAAGAAAAATAAGGGGTAAATAAGGGGTAAATAACACCCAAATAAGGGGTAAAAAAGGCGTGAAATGCGCTTTCATCAAAAAACCGGGTGTATGATCTCTTCTTAGGATAAATAATAATATTTTTCACAGGAAATTATTGTATGCCAGGAATTACCCTTGAAACAGCGCAATCAATGCTTGATACCTGGATTGCAGCGGAAGATGCTGTATCTGCCGGGCAGTCATATTCAATAAACAACAGGCAGCTTACCAGGGCGAACCTAAAGGAAATCGGTGAACGGATTGTTTACTGGGAAAACAAGGTTATTCAGTTGAGTAACCGCGGCAGGATCCGGATCACAGGGGGGACACCGTGCTGAATCCGCCCGAAGTCAAGCTGAATTTCATTGACAGGGCATTTGCATATTTTGCGCCTGTGGCTGCTGCCAGACGTGCCCGGGCCAGAATGTCTCTGGAAATTCTTGGCGGATATACCGGAGCGAGCACAACACGGCGCAGTCTGAAACAATGGAGGCCGCTTGGCAGCGATGCTGATTCAGATATTTTAACTGATCTGCCAACGTTAAGGGAGCGCTCACGAGATCTGGTCAGGAATAATCCGATTGCAGGTGGAGCGATTAAAACAAAAGTTACGCATGTGGTTGGAACTGGATTGCGGTTACAGGCCAGAATTGACAGACAGGTGCTTGGCATGACAGATACGCAGGCAGATGACTGGGAAGCTCATGCTCAAAGAGAATGGAAATTGTTCTGGGAATCAAAAGATTGCGATATCGCACGCACCTGTACGGGGCCTGACCTGACCCGGATGGTGTATCAGCAGGCAAAGGAAAATGGTGATGTGTTTATTCTGCTGCCCCGGAAAAAAAGAACAGGTGTGTTGTATGAGCTTGTGCTGCAGGTAATTGAGGCGGACAGGGTCTGTAACAAGTCAAATGCTGCAGATGATAAAAGGCTTGCAGGAGGGATCAGAAAAGACAGTAATGGGGCTCCTGTTGAATATCATATTTTGAATTCACATCCCGGCAGCGTAATTGCCGGTAAAGATGAAAACTGGCGTGTTGTCAAGGCGTTTGGAGAGAAAACCGGCCTGCGTAATATTATACATCTGTATCGTCCAACAAGGCCGGGTCAGAGCCGGGGTGTGCCTGATCTTGCCCCGGTTATTGAAACCTTAAAGCAGCTTGGACGATATTCAGAGGCTGAGATCATGGCAGCAGTGATTTCAGGATATTTTACTGTATTTATCGAATCCGAAGGCAGCGCGGCAACTGCCGGGTTCAATTATTCCAACATGGATGGCGAAACCGGGCAGGGTGGTTCTGATCCTGATTACAAGCTCGGGAACGGTATGATCGTTGAGCTGAATCCAGGTGATAAAATCCATGACAGCAATCCCGGACGACCTAATTCAAATTTTGATCAGTTTGTCCTGGCTGTGTTGCGTCAGATAGGCACAGGACTGGAAATACCTTTTGAGATCCTGATCAAGCATTTCACTGCCAGTTATTCAGCCAGCCGGGCTGCCCTGCTTGAATTGTGGAAATATGTTGTCACAGAACGGCAATGGCTTGCAGATAATTTTTTAAGGTTGGTTTATGAGGTTTTCATGTGGGAGGCAGTGGCGAACGGCAGGATAGCTGCACCTGGATTTTTTTCTGATCCTTCTGTCAGAAAAGCATATCTGGGATCTGTATGGATAGGGCCGTCAAAGGGTCAGATTAATGAATTACAAGAGGTCAGGGCAGCAGGTGAACGGTTGAAATTGAAGCTTACTACTCTTGCTGATGAGACAACAGAATTGACTGGCGGCGACTGGGAAATAAATCATGTGCAACAGGTTAAGGAACGAAACAAACAACTGACCGATGGCCTGATAGATCAGGCTGAATCGGGAACGGAGACCGGTAATGTACAAAAAAATTAATATTAAAGATGCAAAATGTACAGGATTGAAATTTGAAGCACCTGTCATGCTGGCAGCTCAGAAAAAGGACAAGCCAGGCAATAATTTTGAAATTGAGGCTTATACAGGCGAAGTGGTTGAACGCTGGTGGGGATCCCTGGCAATTGCAATTGATGGGATCAGGGCAAAAGATCAAATACCTGTTCTGCTGAATCATAACCCGGATCAGATTGTTGGATATTCAACTCAAACCCGGAAAGATGGCAGCTTTTTTGTTTCAGGCCAGTTTTCACAGGCAACTTCAGAAGCAAAAAAGGTACAGGCCCTGGCACTTGAGGGTTTCCCATGGCAGGCATCAATAGGGGTTCGGCCGCTGGTTGTTGTCTCTCTGGAAAAGGATGGAGAAATGCAGGTCAATGGGCGCACATTAAAGGGTCCGGCAGAAGCATGGCTCGAATCAGAGGTTTTTGAAACGTCTTTTGTACCGTTAGGCGCTGATGCCAATACCAGCGTTGCAACGTTTTCACATTTTGAAGAGGTTAGCGCACCAGAAAATGGTGAACATCATAACAGATCAGACAGGAGAGAAAAAATGGAAATTACTCTTGAACAACTTGAAGAACAGGCCCCTGACCTGCTTGAGATGATCAGAAAAAAGGCAAGGGATGAAGGCTTTGCTCAGGGAGCTCAAAAAGAAAGGCAACGGATAAAAGCCGTGTCAGAGCAGGCAATGCCTGGACATGAAAAACTGATTGCACAGCTCATGTATGACGGAAAAACCTCAGGACCTGAGGCCGCAGTACAGGTGCTGGCAGCAGAAAAACAGATCCGTACAAATGCGAAGCAGAATCTTGCAGATGATTCAGTTGATCCGGTTGATCACATTCCACCTGCTGATCACATTCCACCTGCTGATCAAAGTGGTGCCCAGCAAGAAATAACCCTTGAATCATGCAGGGCGCAATTTGAATCAGATCAGCAAATCAGGGAAGAGTTTGGAGATGTTGAAACCTATTTTGCCTTTTGTCAGGCAGAACATAAGGGATTGATTAAATATCAGTCCGGTAAAACAGGGAGGTAAAAATGGCAAATTTAACAGCAGACAAACCAAGGTCATACGAGCAGGCTGAACGATCTGAATATCCTGTCGCATCTTCTATAA
>CAYUOB010000108.1:0-9657 GCA_964446145.1 uncultured Desulfobacula sp. | reverse complement strand
GGCAAGATCAAATTATGCCCCATGGGTGAGAAATGATTTTACGGGTTTTGAAATCGCATGGGAAGAAATGGCCACGTTCAGTTTTCCCGAGGATCTGGCCTATGCTGCAAAAAAATTCTGGTGACAATTTTTCATTCAATGGCCGGAAAATACAAAGCCCCGGAGCATGAACACCTGCACCGGGGCCCGGATAAATCAGAATTTACAGCTATTCGCCCAGGTATGCAGCCCTTATTTTGGGATTGGTTAAAAGGGCCTTTGCATCATCTTCAAGCGTAATCTCCCCTGTTTCAACCACATAGCCCCTGGATGCAGCCTGAAGCGCCAGATTGGCATTCTGTTCAACCAGAAGAATGGTTGTGCCCTCTTCCCTGTTTATCTGAGAAACAATATCAAAAATCTGCTGCACAATAATGGGAGCAAGACCAAGAGAAGGTTCATCAAGGAGCAGTACCTTGGGTTTCGCCATCAATGCCCTTGCAATTGCAAGCATTTGCTGTTCCCCGCCTGACAGGGTTCCGCCCTCCTGGTCCCTTCTTTCACCAAGAATGGGGAAAATTTCATAGGTATGCTCAATGTCTTTCATTATCTGGTCTGTATCATTTCTGTAAAAGGCCCCAAGCCTTAAATTTTCCATCACAGAAAGCCTTGGAAAAATGCGCCTGCCTTCAGGTACCTGACAAAGGCCCATTGTGGGAAGTTTTTCAGGTGCAATTTTATTAATACGCTTTCCCTGATATATTATATCTCCCTGTTCAGCCCTGACAATACCGCAGATTGTCATCAGGGTAGTTGACTTGCCCGCACCATTGGCTCCAATTATTGCCACAATCTCACCAGGATAAACTTTAAGGGAAATTCCGCGCAAGGCCTTGATACTCCCGTAACCGGAATGTACATTTCTAAGTTCAAGAATAGGTTCAGTCATTTATCTCTCCCTTTCTTCCGACCGGGCTCCCACACGCTTTGCAGGGATCAGGCCCTCAGGTCTGAATATCATCATAATGATCATGGTGGCACCAAAAACCAGCATCCTGTAGGATTCAAACTGACGAAAGACTTCGGGCAGGGCAATCAATGCGACAACGGCCAGGATAATACCTGGAATTGAGCCCATTCCACCCAGCACAACCATGCACAGAACCATGGCAGATTCAAGGAATGTAAAGCTTTCAGGGCTTACAAACCGCATTCTTGCCGCAAAAAATGCGCCTGCAACACCTGCAAAGACAGCACCCATCGCATATGCCAGAAGCTTGTATATAAAAGTATTAACTCCCATGAGCTCGGCTGCGGTTTCATCTTCTCTTATGGATTCCCATGCACGGCCAACCCTTGAAATATTCAGGCGTTTGACAGCTATGACTGTAATAATTGCAAGAACCAGGGCAAAATAATAAAAGATCTGGAGTTTTTTCACCCAGAAATGCTCAAAAGTAAAACCGTTTTCAAACACAGGAATGAAAATTCCCACCGGTTTGATTCCAAGGATACCATTGGGGCCGTTGGTCAGAGTCATCCAGTTGTTAAGAATAATTCTTATAATTTCCCCGAACCCAAGGGTTACAATGGCAAGATAGTCACCGCGCATGCGAAGGGTTGGATATCCCACTATACATCCTGCTAAACAGGCAAAAAGGCCGGACAGGGGAAGGCATATCCAGAACCCAAGCCCGTAAACAGTATTGAGAAGAGCATAGGTATATGCTCCGACCCCGTAAAATGCAATATATCCAAGGTCCAGCATTCCTGCCAGGCCCACAACAACATTAAGGCCAAGGCCAAGGCAGATATATAAAAGCACATTAATGGCAACATCTGTGCCGTACCGCCCTGCCATCTGAGGGTAAAGTGCAGCCAGAACCAGAAGCACCACAAGCCATACCCATGTCGGAAGCGTGGTGGAAGTTTTTTTTATGCTGGTTGAAATCCGGGACACAGGGCCACTCACAAATTTCAATGTCCCTCCGGCATTCATCACATAAATTATCAGACAGACAAATGATCCTGCCAGAATATAGCCCCATACGGTCAGGGTGGCTCTGAAAGTAAGGGTTCCGTCCGGATGAATGCCCAGCATGGGCCATAAAAGCCCCAGAAGCCACAACAAGGCGACAGTATATTGTTTCCAAACTTTTTTAAACTCTTGTATCATCGATATTCTCGCCCATAATTCCAGTTGGTTTAAAATAAAGAACTGCTATCAATATGATAAATGCAAACACGTCCTTGTACTCGCCAGAGATATAACCTGCTCCGAATATCTCAACCATGCCTATTATCAGGCCACCCAGCATGGCACCGGTTATATTTCCGATCCCTCCCAGAACCGCTGCTGCAAAGGCTTTGATACCCGGTATAAATCCCATGTCATAACGCACAGACCCGTAATAAAGGCCGTACATTATACCGGCTGCCGCAGCAAGGCCGGCCCCTATTGCAAAGGTAAGAGAAATTATCCTGTTACTGCTGATGGCAACAAGGGCTGACATTGTTTTGTCCTGGGCAGTTGCCCTCATGGCCATACCTATTTTTGTCCTGAACACAAGCAGGTTAAGACCCAGCAGCAGGCAGGCAGTCAGGGACACAATCATTATCTGCAGATAGGAAATACTCACCAGACCGAAATCAAATCTTCCCTGAAACAATTCACTGGGATAAACTTTGTCATATACTCCGCGGGTAAGCATCATCCCGTTGGACAGGAAAATGGACATTCCCAGAGCAGACAGAAGAGCAGCAAGCCTTGAAGCTTTCCGCAGGGGTTTGTAAGCAATTTTCTCAACACCTATGGCAAGGTAGGCGCAATATGCCATGGCAAGAACAAATGCCGCGGTAAGGCTCAGAACAGGATGGGTTTTGAGAAATCCGTGTCCTGCAAGATAACCCAGCACCACAGCGCCTATATACCCGCCTGCGGCGAAAAATTCACCATGGGCAAAGTTGATAAGCAGGATAACACCATAAACCATGGTATATCCCAAAGCAATCAGGGCATACATACCGCCGAGGGTTAAACCGTTAATCAGCTGCTGAATAAAATATTCCATTATTTTAATATTTTCTTTATTTGCGGGGTAAACATAAAAGATGCGGCAGCAGCAGATGCGGCCACCGCATCACATTTTCAGGCAGATTATTTTTTGATCAGGCCGTTTTTGGGTTCCCAGTATGGTACAAACTTTCCGTTTTCAATTTTAAAAGCAATGTAGGAAGAGCCTGAATCTCCATTGGGTCTGAACTTGATATGTTTTGCGACACCCTGATAATCCAGCTTCATAAGCTCTGCCTTGATTTTGGCAGGATCAGTGGAACCGGCTGCCTTGATGGCTTTGAGCAAAGCTGTTGCAGAGTCATAGGCATAGGTTGCATAGGCAGCAATCTTGCCGTATTTGGGAACATAGCGTTTTTCAAATGCCTTATATTCAGGAGTTGTGGGGTCTGTATATCCATAGGTGAGATAAACACCTTCTGCAGCATCCTTGGCAACATCCATGAACTTGGGCTGGAAACATGCATCCTGGGTAACTATCTGTGATTTAAGGCCAAGACGTTTTGCCTGCAAAGTCATCATTGCAGCAGGAGAATATCCCTGCAGAGACATATAGAAAACATCTGCATTTTTCTGTTTTGCCATTGTCAGGATTGCAGAAAAATCCTTGTCACCCTGGTTTACATGGTCATGGCCCAGAACTTTGATTCCAAGTGCTTTTGCAGCTTTGGCCACGCCATCTGCAAGCCCCTGGGAATAGGTGGTTTTATCATCAACAATAAAAATAGTCTTGGCCTTCAGGCATTCCTTGAGGAATTTGGCAGCAGCAGGAGCCTGGTCATCATCTCTTCCGCACATTCTGAACATGTATGGAAGCCCGCGGTCTGTCACCTTTTCATTTGTGGAAGCAGGGGTGATCATAATGATATTTTCTTCATCCAGAACTTCAGAAGAAGGGATGGTTGAAGAAGAACAATATGCGCCAATAACACCGACAACTCCGAGGTTGATCAGTTTGTTGGCGGCAGCAACAGCCTGCCTCGGGTCACAGGCAGTGTCCTGGGGGAAAAATTCAATTTTGTCAAACCCGGGAATTCCACCGGCTTCTTCAAAAACCTTAATTGCTGTCCAGACACCGTTTTTAATATCGGTTCCATCTGAAGCATAGGGGCCTGTCAAAGGACTCATTGAACCGATTTTCAATGTTTTTGCAGAAACAGAACCAAATAGAAACGGGACCAGAATAAGGCCCATCGCCACAATTGAAACAAGTTTTTTTCTCATCTTTTCCTCCTAAAAATTATTGGTTGGCAGGCTGACCAAGATAAGCCTCAATCACCTTTGGATTATTCTGAATTTCATGTGAATTTCCTTCGGCAATCTTGACACCATGGTCAACACATACAATATGATCACACACACCCATCACAACCTTCATGTCATGTTCCACAAGGAGAACATCAATTCCCAGTTCAGACATGCGTGCAATATCCTTCATCAATTCTGATGATTCACTCGGGTTCATTCCTGCGGCAGGCTCGTCCAGAAGCAATACCTTTGGCTCGGAAGCAATGGCCCGTGCAATTTCAAGCCTTCTTTGAAGTCCATAGGGAAGATTTGAGGCCACAGTGTCAGCATATTTTTCAACACCCATGAATTCAAGAGCTTCCATTGCCCTCTTTCTGATCTGAATTTCCTCATTTTTCTGGGAACCTGTTCTGAAAATTGCGCCGACAATACCTTTGCTTGAGCGGCAGTGTCTGGCAACCATGGCATTTTCAACTGCTGTCATTGCTGAAAACAAACGGATATTCTGAAAAGTTCTTGCGATTCCCTTTTCAAATATGGAATAGGGTCTCAGCCCGAGAATACTTTCTCCATCGAAAAGAACATCTCCCTCTGATGCCTGGTAAACTCCTGTCAGAACATTAAAAACGGTTGTTTTACCGGCTCCGTTAGGGCCTATCAGCCCCACAACCCTTCCGCCACCAACACTAAAGCTTAAATTGGATAAGGCCAGCAGACCACCAAACCTTACACTTACATTTTTTAATTCTAGTTGTGCCATTGAAATCTTCCAACCCGTTTGTTATTTTAACATCCGTAAACAGCTTAAAAAGCCCTTCTATAGCCTGATTTTAAGGTTCTGTAGCCTATTAGTCATGGGTTGTCAACATAAAAAAAACGCCCATTATGCACCAAAACAGGGCAAAACCCAGCAATGACAATGCAATAAAAAATTTAAATGGTTTAACCATATAAAACAAAAAAAGAAGCAGATACCACATAATGGGACATGAGATTCACAAACCCGCCACCAAAAATTTTGCCGTCCAGGGTTCCATTAAACCACCCAGTTAATTGCTAAATTTACATAAAAATCAAATTGAATTTTATGTAAATTACTTTTTTGTAAAAAAATTATATAATTAAAAACAAAAATGAATTTATATAAAAGAATCCAATAATCACTGCTCGGATTTGTTTCTGCTTATATTTCGATTTTATTTATAAAATTCAGACAATTATACCAGATTTCCATGAAATAAACATTACCATGGCATAAGGTTTGCTTATCTCAAGTGATCAAATAGTTTTAATTTTAATCTGAAAGGGAAAAACAATGTTGAAAAAAATTTTTCCAGCTGCAGGGCTGATATGGATCACAAATTTCAGCACAGCTTTTGCTGCAGTTCATGGCATTGATTCAGGAAACACTGCATGGGTAAGCATATCAACTGCCCTGGTAATGATGATGACTCCTGCTGGACTGGCACTTTTCTACGGAGGCATGTCACGTTATAAAAACATGCTCAATACAATTGCAATGATCCTGGTTGCCTATTGCATTGCCAGTGTGGTCTGGATAGGCTGGGGTTACTCACTTGCATTCGGGACCAGCTCAAGCCTTTTCATCGGCAGCCTGGACAACCTGTTTCTGAAAGGAATTGATATCAACAGCATCACCGGCACCATACCGACTTTTATCTTTATATTGTTCCAGATGACATTTGCCTGTATCAGTATAGCCCTTGTCCTGGGCTCAGCCGTTGACAGGATGAAATTCTCATCCTGGATAATATTCAGTATACTCTGGCTTACATTTGTATACAGCCCTGTGTGCAACTGGGCATGGGGAGGGGGATGGATGAGCACAATAGGGGCCCTGGATTTTGCAGGGGGAAATGTGGTGCATATCAATGCAGGAATATCCGGTCTTGTGCTTGCAATTTTTCTGGGCAGGCGCCATGGATACAAAAAAGAGCCCATGATTCCGTCCAGTGTCGCATTCACCGCCCTGGGGGCAGGGTTTCTCTGGTTTGGATGGTTCGGATTCAATGCAGGTAGTGCACTTGCTGCAGATGGTATTTCCGCATCCGCTTTTTTGTCCACAAATACTGCCGCGGCAATGGGCGGGCTTGCATGGCTGGCTGTTGAATGGAAACATAATAACACGCCCACACTTCTAGGGCTTGCCTCAGGGGCCATTGCAGGCCTTGTGGGCATAACGCCTGCCGCAGGCTTTGTCACACTTGGCGGTGCCGTGATCATAGGAGCTGTCTCAGGCATAATAGGTTTCATGGGAGTTACCGTGGTAAAGCTTAAAATGGATTATGATGATTCCCTTGATGCATTCGGTATCCACGGCCTGTGCGGAATATGGGGTGCAGTTTCCACAGGATTTTTTGCCTGCCCGTCAGTTACAAAGGGGGCTGCAGGCCTGTTTTTCGGAAATCCCGGCCAAGTCTGGATACAGATATTGTCTATATGCGGAACAATCGTTTTCAGCGGCAGCGCTACATTCATCATCCTGATTATCACAAAAGCCCTTACAAAGGGTATCAGAGTGGAAAAGGATGATGAACTTGAAGGGCTTGATAATTCCCTTCACGGAGAACGCGCCTTTGAAATAGAATAATCATAAGGAATCTGGCCGGCACTTTACCTTCAGGAGCACAGAATATCCCGGCGTACATTATCCGCTCTTGCAGTTCCGGTCAGAACCATTGCCTGTTCAAGTTCTGTTGCAATCCTGTCAATATAAAGTTCAACCCCTTGTTTAAGCCCTCCAACTGCCGCCACACAAAAAGGCCGCCCTATCATTACAGCATCCGCGCCAAGGGCAAGCAGTTTCAGAACATCAGCACCGCTTCTTACCCCTCCGTCTGCCAGAATACTGATTTTTCCCTTTACAGCAGAACTTATGCCTTCCAACACATCTGCAGACCCGGGCGTAAAATCAAGAACCCGGCCTCCGTGGTTGGATACAACAATGGCACTGGCTCCGGCATCCACAGCTGCAAGAGCATCATCAACGGTCATTATGCCCTTTAATATGAATTTAAGGTCTGTGCTTTCAATAATTGCAGCCCATTGATCCATTGTCCTGGGCTTCACAGGCCTGCCCATCTTTTTCAGGGTAACAAGGCCTGCAGCATCAATATCAATCCCGACAATATCAGCACCGCTTTCCTTTACCTTTTCAAGCTTTTCAAAGAGTTCATCATCCTCCCACGGTTTGATGAAAGGTATTCCGTTTCCCCGGGCCTGCTGTATCATCTTCAGGCCGGTTTCATGGATAAAGTCAGGCACTCCATCGCCTGTGCACCCGAGGATCTTTTTCTCCCGACATCCTGAAATAATGGATTTAACATAGGTATCTTCGGAAATCCCGCCTCCCATGTTAAAGGATACACCGCCGATGGGAGCTGCAAGTACCGGAATGGAAAGAGTTTTGCCAAGGATTGAAACACAGGTATCCGGTTCAGTAACCCCATGTATAAGACGCATGGCAAACTTGAGTCTCTTAAGCGCCTGCACATTTTCCACAAATGAGGCTCCTGTGCCAAGCCCCCCCATTCCCGGAACTTCTCCGGCGCAGGCCACGCCGTTGCATTCAGGACAGACCCTGCAATAACCTTTCATAAGTTTTCTGGCATTTTCATATATTTTCTGCATTTCATACTCCATATTCAATTATTCCCAAACTATATTGCGCCTGCAATTTCTTCTGCCTCGCTTATGCAATACATAAGGTGTCTGGGGTTTTTTGCATCGCCGATAAGATAAAACTGCATACCGGCTTTTTTTTCAAGTTCCTTTGCCTCTCTTATGGGAATATATTTTTCTGAAACAACTATGGAATCAAAACCAGTCAGTTTCTCTTCCTTTTTTCCTGCCCTGAACTCCACACCGTTGTCAGTAACCCTTGAAACCGATACATTCTTATGCAGTATCACCTTTCCTGTTTTCAGGCGCTCCCTTAAATAATAGCGGTCATTGCTGGACATTTCCTCTGCAAAACTTTTTCTTCTGTTCAGCACAACAACCCTTTTACCCTTATCAGCCAGAAAATCAGCTGTGATCAACCCTGCCATGCCCCCTCCGAGCACAATTACATTTTTGCCCGTATGTATTCCGTTTAAAACATCAACACCGGTGACAAGATTCATCTTTGTCCTGAAAAGCCCTCTGATGACAGGCAGATCAGGCATTGAGCCCGTGGCAAGTATGACTTTATCAGGGCATGTTTCATTAATTATATCAAGGCTTAATTCAGTATTATAACGCATATCAACTCCAAGCCTTTCCATTTCCTGCCTGAAAAAATTCAGAATATCATTAAGCTCTCCCCGTCCAGGCGCTCTTGCAGCAAGGGCCAGCAATCCTCCGCTTTCAGGCTGCTGTTCACATATGACAACCCTGTGCCCGTGATATGCAAACTGGCGTGCCGCTGCCATGCCTGCAGGGCCTGCCCCTGCAACCAAAATTTTAAGCTGGCCTGAAGGCCTGGCATTGTTTTTGAGCCTGTATTCCCTTCCCACATCAGGATTGACCACGCAGGACCCCGGCTCCTTGGCAAGCACGGCATGTATACATCCAAGGCAGCATCCTATGCAGGGCCGGATTTTATCAAATTCTCCCTTTTCCGCTTTTTCAGGATACATGGGATCTGCCAGAAATGACCTTCCCATGGCAACCATATCAGCTCTGCCCTGTCTTATGATCTCATCAGCATGATCAGGATACTTGATCCTGCCCACGGCAATGACAGGTATATTCACATGCTTTTTTACTTCCTGTGCAAGATGCACAAAACATCCGTGGGAAGTATACATGGAGGGTATGGTAAGTTCAGTTGAACCATACACACCGCCTGAAACATGGATATAGGCTGCCCCTGCCTGTTCAAGCACAGGTGCAAGCCTTACGGCATCTGCCAAAGTCCAGCCGTTTTCAATATAATCATTGCCATTGATGCGTACTCCAACTGGAAAATCCTTTCCTGCCCTGTTCCTTATATCTTCAATCACCTCCAGCAAAAAACGCACACGGTTCCCAAAACAGCCTCCATATTCATCTGTTCTGATATTGGCATTGGGAGACATGAACTGATTAATCAGGTATCCGTGGGCAGCATGTATTTCAATGAAATCAAACCCTGCTCTGCGGCAGCGCTCCGCAGCTTTTCCAAAGCATTGGACAAGTTCTTCTATCTCATGTATTTCAAGGGCCCTTACCTCGCCTTTTACAACGGCTGGCGCAGGTATGGCAGAAGGGGCCACCTTCTGTGGAAGATATGACTGACGCCCGCCATGCATGAGCTGCACCCCAAAAAGAGTATCATAGGGTTTCACTGCTGCCACCTGCTTTTCCAGAGCCGG
>CAYUOB010000107.1:0-9757 GCA_964446145.1 uncultured Desulfobacula sp. | reverse complement strand
AAGATCAAAAAATAGTAACACAAGCAAAAACCTAACCGGACATTACTGATTTTTTGGGATCAAATTTTTTTTCATCCACGGCAGCACCTTTGAAAAAATCTTTATCTTTTGACTTTCCTTTACTATTGCCCTTCCGGGCTGAAATAAATTTTATGTTTATCCCAGATTGTCTCAAGATTCCTGAAAGCATTCATTGCAGTATCGGGTTTTTTAAGGCTCATGGATGTCAGAAGCGCGTGCAGAAGCCCCATGGGAGCTGTAAAGGAATCCATGTATGAATCAGATTGGCAGGGGGCTGTCAGTATCCAGTCGCTGTAATGGGTCAGGGGAGATACCAGGCTGTCTGTCAAAGCAACTATTCTGCATTTTTTCTGTTTTGCCAGGGCAACTATATCCACAGTTAAACTGGAATACCTTGGAAAACTGATGGCAACAAGCAGGTCATCCTTTGAAAGAAATGCAAGATGATCCCAGAGATCACCATGGGTGGGCTGTATAAGACTGACCTGCCTGCCAAGATACTGCAGGCCGAATTTTAAATATACTGCCATGCTGAAAGCACTTCTCAATCCGATAATTTTAATTTTTTTTGCCTTCCACAGCCTGTTCACGACCTGATCAAATTTTTTTTCAGATATGGATTCAGCCATTGTGGACATATTTTTTATATCCATCTGAATTGCAGAAACAAGGGGATTTGATGTATCTGACAAATCAAGTCGTTTTTCAAGACGGCGAACTGTTGTGAGCCTTTCATTGTGCAACTGCCTCAGGTATTTCTGGAAGGCAGGAAAACCGTCAAAATCAAGCGCCTGGGAAAGCCGGATAATAGTTGCCTCACTGACATCGGTTTTTCTGCCAAGGGTTGATGCAGTCATGAAAACAGCATCACTTAAATTATTAAATATATATTTTAATACTTTTTGCTGGGCTGGTGTAAGGTTGATTGTTTTGGTCTTCAGAATTTCATCCATTGTTTTATTTTACAGCATGAATCAATTAATGCAATAATAATATTTCATATAATCCCATATGTTGTAAATTTATCAATCCCGCAACTCACATTACCTGAACTGCAAAAAATGGAAAGTCCACCCTGAATTGCACGCAGAAATAGCTGCTAAAACTGCTGCTGAAGGCAAAACTCTTAACAAATGTGTCTCGGATCTGTTGGATGAGGCAATACAACTCCGCTAATTTACATTTATACTCATGTTACTTGACGATTATCTGTTCTGGCATCCGGGTACAGGGTTCTGTATCTATATTATTTTTTTCATAATTTTTCCTGTTTTTCCAGCCTGTACCGCAGGGTTGCCCTTGAAATCCCCAGATATCTGGCAGCTTTAGACACATTATTCCGGGAGATCTTCATGGCATGGCGTATGCAACTATTTTCCAGGTCATCCAGGGTCAAACCGTGTTCTTTCATGAGAATGGGGACAATCTTATCCATCTTCATTCTGATGAATGGTTTTTCCTGTGTTTCACTTAAAATAACATGCCTTGAAGAAATTTGATTCCCACTTGACAGGATCATTGCCCGTTCCAGAACATTTTTCAATTCGCGGATATTGCCTTTCCAGGAGTGAGAAACCAGTTTTTTAATTGCCCTTTTTGTCAACCTCGGAGGCTTACGTCCGAAGTTACGGCTGAACTCTTTAATAAGATGCCGGGAAAGCAAAGGGATATCATCCTTTCGTTCTCTGAGAGGTGGAATATGGATGGGAAAGACATTCACCCGGTAAAAAAGGTCTTCCCGAAATTTTTTTTCATGAACCATCTTTTCCAGATTCTGATTTGTGGCAGCAATGATCCTCACATCCGCTTTAAGAGTTTTGCTGCCCCCCAGCCTGTCAAATTCCCTGGTTTCAAGAATCCGCAGAAGTTTGGCCTGCAGGTTGGGGTCCATATCCCCTATCTCGTCCAGAAAAATGGTGCCACCGGAGGCTTCCTCAAATTTTCCCTTTTGAAGCTTATGGGCACCTGTAAAAGCACCCTTTTCATAACCGAACAATTCAGCTTCCAGCAGCGTGGACGGAATAGCTGCACAATTTACGGTAAGAAAAGGGCCCTTTGATCTTGGGCTGTTTATATGGGTGGCCCGGCTTAAAAGCTCTTTGCCGGTCCCGCTTTCTCCTGTTATCAGCACCGTAGTATCAGTCATTGACACGCTTCCTGCAAGTTTAAGAACTTCGCAGATTGCTGCTGAATGCCCGACTATATTTTTAAAATTGTACCTGTCTTCTATTTCCTGCCTTAAGTGCCTGACCTCATTTGTCAATCTGCTGATCCTGAGTGCCTTGATTACACATGATTGAAGGCGTTCCTCTTTGAAAGGCTTTGTCACATAGTCAAATGCTCCTGTCTGTATAGCCTTTACCGCGTTTTCTATGGATCCATATGCAGTTATCACGATTACAGGCATTTCCGGGTCTTTTCCCTTGACATGTGAAAGCACTTCCATCCCGTTTTTTTTTGGAAGTTTCAAATCAGTTATCACAAGGTGAATGGTTTCGTTTTCAAATATTTCAACTGCCTGTTCTCCGTCAACAGCTTCAAATATATAAAGATCCAGATCCGAAAGCTGCATCATGATCACCTGACGCATACGGGCTTCATCTTCAACAAGAAGAACATTCATGCTCATTGTTTACCTCTCCTGTCCTGTCGTGGGGAACAATATGTCAAACCGGGTTCCCCTGCCCACTTCACTGTTCACTTTCAAAATCCCCTTATGAAGTTTGATTATCTGACTGACAATAGCCAGCCCCAGGCCTATACCATTATCCCGATAACTTACAAAAGGATCAAATATCTGTTCGATCTGCCGATCACTCATACCGCATCCTGTATCAGAAAAGGATACCCTGAGAAATCTGCTGTTTTCCTCTGATGCGTTCACCACAATTTTTCCTCCATCCGGCATTGATTGTACAGCATTCAAAAGCAGGTTGAGAAACACCTGGCGAATCTGGTCAGGATCGGCAACTATAGCCGGTAAAGGAGAGGGAATATCTTTTTCAATGACATATCCGCTCTCATTATAACGTTCCTCGATGGCAGCCAGAATTTCCTCCAGCAGGTCAGCAATATTGATCTTTTTGAATTTCGGAGGGGCAGGTTTTGCAAACTCAAGAAAAGATGTCAGAGTTTTATTGAGACTGGCCACCTCCTCCATGATGAAAAGAGCAGCTTTCTGCCTCATTTCCATTGGCCTTTTCTCATTGGACACAACCTGAGCCGAACCCAGGATTATACCAAGAGGATTCTTTATTTCATGTGCTATGCTGGCTGTCATCTGGCCCACAGCAGCCAGCTTTTCCTTACGGGCAAGTTCCGCATAGGTCTGTTTAAGCTCCTCAAGGCTTGCCTCAAGGGAAGAAGCCATTGTATTGAAAGAACCGGCCAGCTCACAGACAATGTCCGGATCATTGATGTCCACCTTGTATGCAAGATCCCCGCTTGTAATCCTTTCGATCCCGTTTCTTAAAATATTCAGGGGCCTGATTACGGTCATGGCCAGAAGGTAGCTGATAATACTGGACAGCAACATACCTGCCAGAACCAGTGAAATGATTGTGTTGCGTATGGATTGGATATTCCTTAAAAAATCTGAAACCGGCAGGGTTACCCCCACTGTCCAGTTGTTTCCCGGATAATCAGTATAGGCGGTAAAAAAATTATCACCTTGGAACCTGGACATTCCGAACTGCCTGTTTTTCCCTTTCAGGTCGTTGAGACAGGTTCGCAGCAGTTCCACATGGTAAGGGTTCCACGGAAGGCTGACAAGTCCGGGGTGAGCAATTACTCGTTTCTGCATGTTCTCAAAAATATAGGCTACACCGTGGGCCCCGATGTGTATCCCGGTCAAAAAACGGGAAAGAGAAGATATATCAACGTCAATTCCGCATACAGCAGCAAGCCTTCCGTCGTGGTCCAGGATCGGCACAGACACTGTCATACCGGGTTTCTGTGTTGAGGCAAAAAGATAGACATCTGTCCAATGAATCCCCCCTGAATCAACTGCACCTCTGTACCAGGGCCGAATCCTGGGGTCAAACAGCTTGTGAATCTCCGGAATCTGTGCAGGCGCCATTATAAATCTCCCGGTTTCATCTCCATAGTTAATATTCACAAACTCCGGATGATCTTTTTTCAGCAGATAAAAATACTGCAGGATTTGTTTTTCACTGGCATGATCAATCAGGTCATTTTCAAAGAAAGCTTTGATAAGCTTGACATTATACGTGTACTGGGCAAGAAAGGACTGTACTCTTTTTGAAATCTGATCTGCCGTACTCAGAGCATATTGCTGCATCTGCTGCTCGGCCGCTGTTCTGGCCTTAAGGTAAAAAAGATAGCCGGTACCGGGAATAAAAATAAAAATCATCAGGGCCATGGCCAGGAATACCCTTATACGGAAAGAATGCATTAAAAGAAAAAATTTATCTTTGAAACCCATATAAAGGTTTTATCCTCCTGCGATTTTTTTTATTTCTTCTGCCAGAAACTCATTGGCAACTTTAAGCTCAAGATAAGGTTCGACAAAAGGCAGTACACGGGTTTTCATGTTTTGCCTGTTCTGTAAAATCGTTTTCAGGGCAAGGCCTGTGGATATGCTGCGCCTGTATTTTTCCCACAAAATATTAAAAGCCTGCCAGACTTCCCCGTCATTCTGTGCATGGCGTATAATCTCCATTAAGGCGATACCGGCCCATTGTTTCTGTGATTCATCATTTACCGGCTGATCGTTTCTGTGCCGCACAGGATATACAAGACTTATCCATGGAACCGGGGGTGAAATACCAATGCTCAGATCCGGGTATTTTTTTACCACTATCCAGAAATTTCGCACTCCTTTCCTGTCTTTACCCAGAAGATCGCAGTATATCCATCCCAGATACCAGTATGCCTTGACCTGAATGGCAGGTACATCTTTGAACTTTTCAATCGCGTTTCTGTAGGAAGCAATTGCCTTCCCACATTTTTCAGGAGTGGTAAACCTGTAATCAGATCCCAGATCCATATATGCAAGGTTTAAAAAAGCTTCTCCACACTGGAGACGCGCCCCGGGGTACAGTATGGGTACCACCTCCAGGGCAGCTTTCTTTTCATTGATATCCCTGAACCATAAACGTGCATAATTGAGCTGTTCATCCGGATCAGGAAATTTAGGGATAAAAAATCCCCTGTAATTCAATCGTGCAAGATGGGGTGGCTCAAAATGTACGGATACCGGGTTATCACTGCAGCCTGCAAGCGTTAACAATGATGCTGCAACAATGATAATTGCCAATGTTTTTTTCAAATTACCCATATTCAACTTATAAAATCTGCATTTCAAATTGTAAAGCGATAGTTCATATACAGCAGGCTGCTGCAAAATCGGAACCACCATAAACCTGCCGTGGAAAAAGGGCTGCGCCTGTGCTTCGAACCTGTTTCAGGGTATTGTGCCGGCCCGGTAAATACTTTGATGAAATACTCAAATTTGATGAAATCATCAAAGAACAGCTGATTGTATTGCTGTATTTGAACAGGCAGAATTCAAGGAGTGTGACTTTGATCAAATGCTCAATAATACTTATTGACAAAATAGTTTAACTCCTTGAAAATATTTAAAAAAAATATGGCACTATTATTGCTTTAATATGCAAAGAATAGTCCCCTAAACAGGGAATTTAAATTATCTTTATTATTTCGCATTCGCGGGAAGGAGGGAACCTGGGAATTATAGTATAATCTGAAATTTTTTGTATCGCAATCAATTAAAAACAATGAACACAGGAGGTTTAAATGAGGAAATCAGCAACTTTAATTAAAAAATCCGCCAGTATCTTAATTGCAGGAATCGCATCTTTATGTTTCCTTGTCATAAGTTTTGCAATGCCTGGCCAGGCATCTGCCAGAAACACTTATGTAACCATCGGAACAGGAGGGGTTACAGGGGTTTATTATCCAACAGGCGGAGCAATCAGCAAAATAGTCAACAAAAAATCAAAAAAATATAAATTAAAGGTAACCGTTGAATCAACCGGCGGATCAGTATTCAATACAAACGCTATCATGGCAGGTGACCTGGAATTTGGTATTGTTGAATCAAGCAGGCAGAATCAGGCATGGAACGGTACAATGGAATGGGCAAAAAAAGGCCCCCAGAAGAATCTGCGTTCCATATGCAGTTTTCATCCTGAATCAGTTACAATTGTGGCCGGAGATGACACAGGCATTAAAACCTTCAGGGATCTGAAAGGCAAACATGTCAACATTGGAAACCCCGGGTCAGGTCAGCGTGGAGAGGCTATTGAATTATTTGATCAGGCAGGAATCAACTGGAAAAAAGATATAAAAGCCGAAGGAATGAAAGCTGTTGAATCTGCCCAGATGCTCCAGGATGGACGTATTGATGCATTCTTCTATACTGTTGGACATCCCAACGGGTCCATCAAGGAAGCCACGGCCGGAAACCGCAAAGTGCATTTCGTACCGATTCCAGATGATATCATCATGCCGCTTATTAAAAAACACCCATATTTTGCAAAGGCATTTATCCCGACAAAATTCTATCCTTTTGCAAGTAATAAAAAAGATGTCCCGACCCTTGCCGTCAAAGCGACCTTCTGCACATCCATAAATGTACCTGAAAATGTGGTTTATGCCATCACCAAGGAAATCTTTGACAACCTTGACGCATTTAAAAAACTGCATCCTGCGTTTACTGTTCTGACCAAACAAAATATGCTGACCGGACTCACCGCTCCCATACATCCGGGTGCACTCAAATATTACAAGGAAGCAGGCCTGATCAAATATATCAATAAATCTTTGATCAAATAGTCCTGAATAAATTTAAAATAAGGGCGGAAAAAAATAATTCTGCCCTTATTACAGTTCAAAACTATTGCGCCTCCGGAGGTATAATATTGGAAAACAAACAGATCAACATTAAGGAAGATAATAATGGCCTGGAAGAAGCCAGAAAGCTTGTCAAAGAATCGGAAGAAGGGCTGAAAGATCTTTCGGGGCCAACCAGATGGCTGGTTCCTGTGACCGCTGCAGCATGGTCATTGTTTCAGCTTGCTCTGCCTTCTTTTCTCATATTGAATGCCGTGTATATCCGCGCCATTCACCTTGCGTTTGCCATTGTTCTGGTCTTTTTAAGCTATCCCATGCTGAGTAAACCCGGGAAAAGTACAATTACCGCCTATCTTTCAGCCAGGGACAGGATAACTGTGCTTGATTATGCCACTGTGATTTTAGCAGCAGTTGCAGCCCTTTATCTTGCTGTCAACTACAATGCCATAAGCAACCGGATGGGTGCTCCCAATGCTATGGATATTGTGATGGGAGTTATTCTTCTTATCATACTTCTTGAGGCTGCAAGGCGATCCCTTGGAATTGCCCTGCCTATTGTTGCCATAGTTTTCATCCTGTACAGTTTCTTTGGCCCCTATATGCCGGATCTCATCGCATTCAAAGGGGTTTCAGTGAACCGGTTTATCGGCCAGATCACCATGTCAACCGAGGGTATCTACGGAATTCCCCTTGATGTTTCAGCAACCATTGTTTTTTTGTTTGTCCTTTTCGGGGCAATGCTGGAAAAAGCAGGCGCAGGTGAATATTTTGTTCACCTTGCCTTCAGTATTCTAGGCCGTTTCAAGGGAGGCCCGGCAAAGGCTGCAGTGCTTGCAAGCGGGCTTACCGGGCTTGTATCAGGTTCAAGTATCGCCAATGTGGTTACAACAGGCACATTCACAATTCCTCTGATGAAACGGTCAGGCTATCCGGATTATATGGCAGGTTCGGTGGAAGTCGCCTGCAGCACAAACGGGCAGATCATGCCTCCGATTATGGGAGCGGCAGCCTTTATCATTGCTGAATACTGTAACATGCCCTACCTTGAAGTTGTAAAAGCAGCTTTTATTCCTGCTGTTATCTCATACATCGCACTTATGTACATCACCCATGTCGAAGCCACAAAACTTGGACTTCAAGGAATGAAAAAAGAAGAAATACCGCCGTTCTGGTCAACCTTTTTCAAGGGAATACATTATATTCTTCCCCTTATTTTTCTGGTAGTGGAACTGGTTGTGTTCAGGCACTCACCACAACTGGCAGCTTTTTATGCAATTCTTGTTTTAATAGGCCTGATTGTTATCCAGAATCTTGTTCAGGGCGTAAGACATGGCATCGGTTTCGGCACTGCCATCAAAGATGCCCTTGAGATCATCTGGAATGCACTGGTTGCAGGCGGTAAAAGCATGATGGGAATCGGTGTGGCAGTTGCCGCTGCAGGAATTATCGTGGGAGTTGTGACAATGGGCCTTGGCGGTATCATAACAGAGGTGATCGATACAATTGCCCAGGGAAATTTCATGGCCATACTTGTATTAACCGCAGTTGCAAGCCTGATCCTCGGCATGGGTCTTCCAACTACAGCTACCTATATTGTTCTTGCTTCACTTACTGCTAACGTGATCGTCACTCTCGGCCAGAATGCAGGTATTGTCTTCCCTTTGATTGCTGCGCATTTATTTGTATTTTTCTTTGGAATCATAGCTGATGACACGCCACCTGTAGGGCTTGCAGCTTACGCTGCCGCGGCAATTGCAGGTGCAGACCCCATAAAAACCGGGGTCAAGGGATTCTCATACGATATCAGGACAGCGATTCTGCCCTTTATGTTCATCTATAACACAGACCTGCTTTTAATCAATATCCATTCTGTCTGGCACGCTGTATGGATTTTCTTTACAAGCTGCCTTGCCATGTTTGCTTTTTCCAATCTTACTTTGAATTTTTTTCTTGTAAAAAACAGGTTATATGAAATAGGGCTTCTTGCCGCGGTAACTTTTGTGCTTCTGCGCCCCAAATATGTAGCCTCACTGATTGATCTTGGATCAGACTGGGGCCCGTTCCTGGTCGGTGTCGCAGGAATTGCTGTGTATGCACTTATTTACCTTATGCAAAGGGCAAGAAGGATGCCCGCAGAGGAGTAGACCATATGATACCTGAAATAAAAAAAATTTTATATGTTACAGATTTAAGCAAAAATGCAGCTTATGCTTTCAGATATGCTGTAAAATCCATGCAGGCCTTTGATGCAGATATAATTATTTTAAGTGTGGTTAAAAGTTTCAACCCGGTTGATGAAATCCCTGTTGCAGCTCAGATGGGAGAAACAAAATTCAAAAAAGCCAGAAAACAGGCACTTGAAAATGTCCGCCTGCGCCTGGAAAAACGTCTGAAAAATTACAGCACCAGGGAATTGAATGGCAATCAAAAAAAGACCATAAAAGATAAAATTTCAATTCATATCAAGGAAGGGGACCCGGCAGCCGTCATCCTTGAAACTGCGGATAATGAGAATGTGGATATGGTGATCATGGGCGCAAACAGCAAGGATGTATTAAGCTATACCTTTCTTGGCAGTGTTACCAAACGTGTTTTAAGACGAATCAGAAAACCTGTTCTGACAGTTCCTGTACCCAAGGGGTCGGTTGAGCTTTCCTTCAAAGACGATGACAGTCTTTAAAGTGAAGCTGTGGATATTAAAGGGTCGGTGCAAAAAAAATTTGCCCGGCCCTTTTTTAAAATATACAACTATCCTGAATATTGCATAAAATTAAAAAGAAGAGATGCAAAACCTCCGAAAATATTATATAATTCAGTTAGTTATACAGAATTAAAACGAAGGAATTGCCATGACACTTTGTAACACAAAAACAATAGAATTTTCAAGATGTAAAACTCG
>CAYUOB010000106.1:0-9952 GCA_964446145.1 uncultured Desulfobacula sp. | reverse complement strand
TTGTTAAGACCCGCTCTAATAATTCATCACTGACCAATTTTCAAAGATCAAAAAAAAACTTCCCGGTCAAACTCAAACCGTCTCTCGGGAAGACCGGCGTATAATGCATGAAAATCAGCTCTGTGTCAAATCTTTTTTTATGTTTTTTTAAAAAAAAATCATATCTGCCTGAATTCACAGATGATTAATTTTCCACTTCCAGGATACTTTCTTGCCCTTTCAGAAATTTATATGTTAAAATACAAATTATTGTCAGTTTTTTTACCATGAATTCAATGATTATCAAAATAAGACAAGGGAAAATAAAAAATGCCTGCCGTCACAATTAACGCTTTTTCATTTCTGCAAAAAAATGCATGAGCCCCGCAACAAAATACGGGCATTTATTGCCATTGAACTTCCTTATAAGATCAGGCAATGCCTAGGGCAGTTCCAGGCAGAAATGAAAAAATCAAAGATCAGGGCTGCCTGGGTTAAGCCTGAAACCATGCACCTGACTCTTAAATTTTTAGGAGATGTCAAAGCCTCAGATATTGGTAAGATAAAATCCGTGATGAAAAAAGCTACAGCTCCTGTGCATGCAGGATTTAACCTGAACATTTCAAACCCTGGGATATTCGGGCCTTTTTCAAGGCCAAAAGTATTATGGATCGGGGTAAAAGACCGGACCGGCTCACTTGAGGCTCTCGCATCTGATCTTGATTCAGGGTTTTCTGAAGCTCTCAATATAAAAAAGGAATCCAGAAAATTTATGCCGCATATTACCCTTGCAAGGGTAAAAAAAGGATCTTCAGGAATGCAACCTGTGATAAAGTATCTGAAAACCAATGATCTGAAACTGCAATTTCATGTTGACAGCATTCATCTTTTTGAAAGCAGGCTTTATCACTCAGGTGCTGTGCATAAAAATATCTTTTCAGCCTGCTTTTAAATCAGCGCTTCTCTCAAGCATCATCTTGAATCCTGTATTAATGTCCTCTTTTTCAAAGACATGAAAATCCGATATTTTTTCCTTCAGAACAATGGATGAAAACACTCCTTTCAGAACCGTACCAGCCAGAGCAGAGTGATTGATTTTTATATGAGTTGAACTTTCCTGTTTCCTTGTCCATTCAAAAAAAGCAAACATGTCTGTTTCAAGCCTGGACACAATTTTTTTAACTTCCGGCTCAAGCTGATGAATCTGCTTTTCAATTAATTTGATTTCTTTGTCATATTTCTTTTTTATGTCATTCAGCTGCTTCAATTCCTCAATGGAAGCATTCATCCTGTCCCTGAAATTATTGATCAAAACCACAAGATTCTTTAAATTCTTCGGATCTGCTGTGCTTTTATGTTTCTTAAATTCGGCACTGAGCCTGCCCTTTTTAATTTCTGCACGATCATGGAAAATTTTCAGCTCAACCATCTTCTGAAATATTTTTCTGGCAGAATTTTCCTTTTCATTTTTCTGGAGCATCAATGCATCTTTTTTTGCCCCTGCCTGTTTCATTTCCCGTTCAATGCGCGAGGTGAGTTCAATAACATGGTGTTCCGTGCCTGCAGCCAGTATACAGGGATCCGTACGCAGGCTTCCTGCTCCGCCAAGTTCAATACCCTTTTTTGCATAAAGGGCAGACCCTATTACACGGCATTCAGGGGAATGAATTTTACCGCTGGTGAGAATTGTACAGTCAATGATTTCGTTTTTAATATAAATATTGCCAAAAGTTTCTATGCGGCAATGGTGCAAATAATCCGCATATATATCTCCCTGGGCACTGATAAAACTGCCGGTAATTCCAAGCCCAGACCTTACACAGCCCACAGCCTCAACAACTGCTCCCCTGATTTCCCCTGCCGTTATGTTGCCGGCAGTAACCGGGTATGCCCCTGTGAGCACGCCTTTGATATTAAAACTGGCAAATGACTCAAGAGGACCATATTTCAGATCTGCGTCCTCAAAAATATTTATAACCGGATGAACATAAAATTTTTTTTCAATGGAAAGAGATGCAAATCCGGTTTTCCCGGCAAAAACCTTTGTCCTGTCCCTGGAAAGTCTGGTTCCGCTGCCACACCTTAAACTCAATTCCCGGCCCGTGGCATGCTCAACTGTATTGCCAAACAGGTCTTTTTTCAGAAAAGAACCTTTGCCCAGCCGCTGCTCGGCAAGAGTCGCCCCTTTTTTAAATTCCTCATCCATTTTTTGTGTGTCAAAATGGTAAACAGTTTTTCTGTTTTTCAGAATTTCCAGGGTAAAATCCTGTTTGGCAACGATAAATTCTGTTTTCCCGACATCAAGCTGACACTGCAGGATTGCATCAGGATATATCCCGAAACCGATTCCCTTTTCATCAAGAGCCCTTTTAATGGCATCAAGATCTGCTTTCTCCCTGTCTCTGATTTTTACAGAGGCCTGCATCTGATCATGGCTTATTTTTATGTCAATGGGTTCGGGCCTGGTATTCTCTGAGTCTCCGGCCATTGCCACATCTTTATTGATCAGGCTGCTTTGTTCCCGGGTCAGAAACTTAAGTTCAACCATTGCATCGCCCAGGCTGTGAACCCTATTATTTTTTTCAAATTCCTCTTCCTGAATTTTCAGAGCTGTTTTTACCTGCTCTTCAGAAGCAAGTTTCTTTTCAATTACACTGGCGGCAAATTCCTTATCCAGCACTTTTATCTGCAGAAATTTTTTTTCATAATCTGAAATTTCAGGATCTGAATCTTCGTAAATCTGTGCCGCAGCCCTGTCCAGAAAAGTTTGCTCCCTTAAGATTGCGTTTTTCTGTTTTGCTGTCAGCGCCCCTGATTCCACCAGAATATCCCCTATCAGTTTTCTGCGCTTTACATGGCTGAATTCTTTTTTCTGAAATTCAAGGGCAGCCTCAATGTCTGATTCAGAGACAAACCCTTTTTCAATTGCAATTCTGCCAAATTCTCTGCCCTGTTTTTTTATAACAAGGTATTGCCTGATAAGGTTTAAAAGCCCGACCTGATATCCTGTGGCATATCTGTGAGTCAAAAGAAGCTGTCCAAAATCAGGGTCATGTCCCTGGTTCTGCTTCAACAGGGCAAGCTTCATGATCTGTCTGTATTGATCCCGGCTGATGGTCCCGTATTTCAGGGCCAGCGCAGGTAATGAAATGCTCTGATCTGCCTGTTCCAAGAAAGGTGCTTTCAAATAGGTTACAAGTTAAAACCAGATTATGATTACCAAATTATGAATCAATAGAAACAATACTAAAGAATCCGGGTTAAATCAATATGGGTTTCAAAATGCTGTTTTAAAAGCTCATAATCCTTTTCTCTGCGGGAAAAAGATTCATCAAGGTTCAGAACAATATCAGGGCAGATATTGTTCAGCCATTTTTCTACTATTTCGCCTGTATCAAAAAAGCCGTGAATATAGGTGCCTGCAACTCTTTTATCCTCTGTGGCACAGCCGTCCATGTCAGCACAGGCAGTATTGTTTCTGGATATTATATCAAGGAGCGGGGTGCCTCCATGCAAAACCGTCCTGCCCATGTGTATCTCATATCCATGACCTTTTATGCCTTCCCATCTGAAATCACTCAGGCTGGTTGTCTTTGGTGCCTGCAGAACCGTATGAACCGGCAGCAGCCCCAAAGCCCGGGTTTTTCCGGGTTTTCCCTCAAGGCCTTCAGGATCTTCAACCCATTGGCCCAGCATCTGATATCCTCCGCATATCCCGAGAATATGTCCGCCTTTATTGTAATATGTTTCAAAGGCCTGCCTGAAATTTTTCATAACCCATGCAAGGTCTGAACGGGTATTTTTTGAACCCGGAATTATCACTGCCCTGAATTTTGACAAAGCATCAGGATCATCAAAAAAAACGGTTTGAATCTGCCTTATTTTTGAAAGGCTGTGAAAATCTGTAAAATTTGCAATATGGGGCAGGCGGACTATTCCGACAAGAGGTTTTTCAGCATCTAAATTATTGAAATTATTTATTTTTTCAATCTCAACAGAATCTTCTGCATCAATTCTGAAATCTGAATACCAGGGCAGAATACCAAGAACTTTTTTTCCTGTGCGTTTTTCAATCCATCTGACTCCGTCCCTGAAAAGGGAAATATCCCCCCTGAAACGGTTGATTATGATGCCTTTTATCATATCCCTGTATTCCCTGTCCAGACATTCCAGAGTGCCCACAACCTGAGCAAAGACTCCTCCTCTGTGAATATCTGCAACAAGAATTACATCGGCATCAGCATACCGGGCCATGGGAAAATTGACAATATCGCTGGACATCAGATTGACTTCAGCGCAGGACCCTGCTCCCTCCAGTATAATGCGGTCATACCTGCGTTCAAGGCGGTCAAAGGCTCTGCATGCCTTTTGAAAATAAAAATCCCTGTTTCCATGATAGTCTGCTGCGGTGTGATCACCATGAACGACACCATTGAGAATTACCTGGGATTGCCTGTCTCCGGTCGGCTTCAGAAGAACCGGATTCATATCAGTATGGGGCACGATTCCTGCCGCTTCAGCCTGGACAATCTGAGCACGGCCCATTTCAAGACCCTCCGGCGTAATTCCTGAATTGTTGGACATATTCTGGGCCTTGAAAGGAGCCACCTTTATGCCTGTACAGGCAAGCACCCTGCACAGGGCTGCCGCAACAATGCTTTTGCCCACATCAGAACCTGTGCCGAACACAGCAATGTTTTTTTTCATCATTTTTCTATTCCGACCCTGGCCATCACACCTTTGTGGTAATAATGCCTGATCTCCTTCATTTCAGTAACAAGATCAGCTCTTTCAATCACCCCGGGAGTCGCGCCCCGGCCCGTGATGACAAGTTCAACATTATCAGGTTTTAAATCCATCAGCGCAAGCAGGTCTTTTTCTGAAAAAAGCCCGCACATTACAGCCACATTTGCCTCCTCTGCAATGACAAGGTCATGCCTGTTCTGTTCAAGGATTTCACACAACTTCTGATATCCCTTTGCTCCTGCTTCCATATCCTCTGGAGAAGGAGCACCTTTGACAAATTTCCCAAGGCCGTATTGCTCCACTTTAATATTGTCAAACTTGGACAATGCCTTGATTTCTGAATAATCACCCTTTTTGAGAAATTGTACAATATACACCCTAAGCCCTGCTCCGGCAGCCCTTATGGCAAGGCCCAGACTTGCCGTTGTCTTGCCTTTGCCGTTTCCGGTATAGACCTGAATATAGCCTTTCATGGGAAAGCCTCCTCATATGTTTCATATGGAATATTTCAAACCATATCCCCTTGGGGTAAATAAAAAATCAAGATACCGTTCCGAGGCGCTGGATCCGACAAATATCACTGTCTGCATGCCCACTTCAGCCCTGGCCATCTGATCCAGGCTGGTAAAATATATCTGCTGATTTTCACGCATTGCCCCTGTAACCGCTGCAACCGGAGTTTTTCCATCCCTGTGCTCCAGTATCAGGTCTGCTGCCCTGCCAAGCTGCCAGTCACGCTTTCTGCTTTTCGGATTATATAAAACAATGACAAAATCAGCCATGGCAGCGCATGTCAGCCTTTTTTCAATTTTTTCCCACGGTGTCAGAAGGTCACTCAGGGAGATTGCAGCAAAATCATGTGTCAGAGGAGCTCCTGCAAGGGCAGCACCTGCGGCAAGTGCCGGTATTCCGGGGATTATTTCAAGATACAGGGCAGTTTCACTGGCAGGCAATTCCTCTTTTGTGCCCATGCGGGCAAGATGTATCCCCCTTTGCCTGCATATCTCAAATACAAGCCCTGCCATGGCATAGATACCTGGATCTCCCCCTGAAATAAGGGCACATGACCTGCCTGACATGGCTGTTTCAATTGCCTGGTCAACCCTGTCCACCTCTTTTTTCATTCCAGTGGAAATAATCCTGGAATCTCCGACAAGTTCTCTGATCAGCCTGATATAGGTTGTATAGCCTGCCACATAATCCACGGCTTTCAAAACCTCAACCGCTTTAAGGGACATATATGCAATATCTCCCGGGCCTGTACCGATTATATAGAGAATTCTTTTCTCATTGCCACTGCCAGGGTCACGTTGGGGGTTTTTCTTTTTGGCAGTATCAGTTTCCCCCTGTTTCCGGACAGAATTGCTGCTGCTTCGCATACGCTTTTAACTCCTAAATGTTTTTCAACAATTTTCGATGGATTTTCAATTGTCTCAACGGAATTTAATTGTTCTCCTGTGAAAAAGTCCACCTTTATTTCCATTTCTTCAGAAAGCTCGGAAAGTCCCTGCTCATCCTGTTTGATATCTGAACTTGCAAACCTGTAAATACTTTTAACAGACCAGCCGCGCTCATCAAATACATCTGAAAGCAGTTTTTTTATTTCATGGGCCGGGGTATTCCTGTTACATCCTATGCCCACTGTCAGGACAGGGGGCCTTAAAATCATTGTTTCACGTGAAACTTCGCATATTTCATGGGAACAGAAAATAGCAGGAGGCTTTGTGCAATCCTGCACGCCCTGGACCCACATGGAATCACAAAGTTCATTTTTTACAATATCAAAGGGGTCATATAAATGAACACGAACCTTCTGAAGAAAGGCCATATTGATATTTTTTATATTATAAGGCGTCTGAATGTAAAGATGGTTGTTCTTTGCAATCATGTCAATGGAAGGAAGATTATTGACATCGGTCGCTGTTGTAATAACAGGCACGGCATCAACAAGAGCAGCAGTCTGCAGGGCAAGTTCATTGGCTCCGCCAAGATGACCGGACACAAGGCTTATGACGTGCTGCCCATTGTCATCCATGACCACGACTGCGGGGTCTGTGAGCTTGGATTTCAGAAGAGAACTGATCAGCCTCACCGCTATTCCTGTGGAAAAAATAAAAATATGGCCTGCGAACCTGTTAAATTCCTGCCCAAGCCTTTTTCCAAGCGAAGAGAACACATGAACATCTCTGCTGTATGCTATATCCTTCCCAGAGCCCTCTGAAATAAAAACCACAGCGCCGGGCATTCTGTCCTGAATTTTCAGGGCAAGGGCTCTGCCGCCGGGGGTTATCGCCCAAACCCCAATCCTGTTCAGAGCTGGATCAGTCATTCTGACGCCTGTATCCATGGGAAAACAAGGGATCATACAATTTCGATTTTACCATATCCCTTGAAACCATAACTGCTTCAACACATTTTCCTGCTATTATAAGGGCATGCCTTGTAATGGAATTTTCTGAACACACCTTTTCAAGATCCCTGATCTTCATGGTCATGATCTTTTCTTCAGGGTGGCTGACTTTATAGGCCACAGCACACAGACTGTCTTTTCCATAATGTTTTTCCAGGGCCTTCTGAACCCCGGATACATGGCCCATGCTGAGATAAACAGCCATGGAAGCTCCATGGGAAGCCAGTTTTTCAAAATTTTCCCTGTCCGGAACCTTAGTCCTGCCAGAAATCCTTGTCAGAATCAGGGTCTGGGTCAAATCCGGAAGGGTATATTCCATGGACATACTGGCAGCAGCTGCAAATGCTGCGGTTACTCCGGGAATCACCCTGTACGGAATATTTAATCTGTCAAGCTCACGCATTTGTTCAAGAATGGCGCCATATAACGACGGATCTCCTGTGTGGAGCCTGACCACCCTTTTACCGGCTTCATGATATTCAGATATCATTTCAATGATTTGTCCAAGATCCATGCCTGCACTTGATACGGCTCTGGTATCTTTTCCCTTCCAGCACAGCACAGCTTCGGGAACCAGAGACCCTGCATATATGACAAGGTCTGCCTGTTCCAGTGCCCTTGATGCCCTGACTGTAATAAGATCCGGGTCTCCCGGGCCTGCTCCTGCAAAAATAACCGGATTTGACTTTGTTTTCATATATCCTGCCTTGAATCGGGTTTTGTTCCGGAAATGATCCATACAGGATTCAATGCATCAAAACGCCTCCCAAAGGGCATTTTTTTTGCTCGCGACACCTGAATCTGGACAATATCCGGGTTAAAATTCAATTGTTCCAGCATATTTACGGCTGGCTCAAGACTTTCAATTAATACGGTATTTACAACAATCACACCGGACGGACGCAGATAATTACAGGCGGTTTCCATGATTTTACCAAGGTTTCTGCCCCCTCCGCCGATAAATATCCTGTCCGGGGTTTCCATATTTTCAATACCGCAGGGAAATACATTTTTTATTATTCTGATATTGCCACAGGAAAACCTGCTGGCATTGCAGACAATATCATTAATCCTTTCCCCGTGCTTTTCCACGGCATAAACCTGCCCCTGCGGCAGTTGAAGCCCGGCTTCAATGCTGACCGAGCCAGATCCTGCACCTATGTCCCACAGCACAAAATCTTTTTGCGTAAGTTTCAAACGGGACAGGACAATGGCCCTTATTTCAGATTTTGTGATAAGGCCCCTGTGATGGGCAAACATGGAATCAGGCATTCCTGGATGGCAGGCACTGATTTCACTGGACTGAGGCATTTCTGCATTTGGCTTTTTCAGAAGAATCACCATATTCGGATCTGCAAATTTCCGATCTTTCAATTCATTGCAGGAATCAAACCAGGTTATTTTTTCCTTTTCAGTACTGCCGATATTTTCAAGAACACATATCCTGAAACAGTTGAGCCCATGCTCTTCAAGACCGGCCGCAATATAATGCGGGCCTGTGTCAGGCCCGGTCAGAAAAGCAGCTTTTGCCTCCTTTTTCAAAACATCAAATGGAAAAACCCGGCTGCGCCCTGAATGAAGGCTTATGATTTTTGCATCATGCCATGGTTCCTTGATAAGGGCAAAGCCTGCTGACACAGATGAAATATTGGAATAAATATTTAAATCCTTCCTGTCAAAATATGAAAGCATGGTTGAGCCGATACCGTAAAACAGAGGATCGCCCGATGCAAGCACAACAATTCTGTTATCATGCATTTTCTGCCTGAGATTTTCCATAAGAGCATGAACAGGGCTTTTTACAACAATTATACATTTATTGCCTGTATCAAACATGGCAAGCTGTCTTTTGCCGCCCACCAGAACATCACACTCATCAATAAGCTTCAGATGCCTTGATGTAAGATCATGTATGGATTGACCAATGCCTATTATATTTATCGGATTCATTTTACGCCGCCATATAATAAAGGGTTCCCACAATGATTATGCTCGCCACCCTGAACAACTGCCCGGATAATAACAATTGCAGGCCCATTTTTGGAGAAAAAATCCCCATGTATCTTGGAAGCTGATGACGAAGCGCCCTTATGGGAAATGCAAGCACATTGCCGGACAAAAGCGCTGCAACGGTCTGTGGAACAGTGATTACTCCGGCATGCATCAGAGCGCCTGCCGCTGCAAACCCTGATGTAAATTCTGCAGCAAAACTCAGAACAACAATGGACAGGGATTGCACTGGCATGAACTTTACCGTGAGCACCCCTGCAAGGGTTTTGTTGAGATAAGTGAAAAACCCGTTCACATTCAGAATAAACACCAGAGTGTAAACGGGCAGAACCCAGATAACAATATTGATAATCCGTGCAGGCAGTTTTTCTCTTATGGCTGCAAGAACCTTATTGATATCCTTTTTCTTTTTATCGGATGCCTGTCGTATATTGCAGGTGTCAGATGTTTCATGTTCAACAGATTCAGTTCGGCCCTTCAGATATAATCTGCCAAAAACAAGAAAACAGGCTGTTCTCAAAAGCGTTGCCAGAAAGGTTATCACAAAATACAGAACCCCTGCATAGCCTGTCAGGGGCAGAACAATAAATACAGTTGTGGGAAGATGAAGAAAATACGCCGGAAACTGATTTATATAATTTGATAAAAAAAGCTGGGCTCTGGTGATTTTGCCATCTTTGTAAAAATCCAGGAGCATGGCATTGGCACTTGCTCCTGATATAAAAGCAGTTGTAAAGGCTGCACTGCACCTGTCACCAAGATTCGAAAACCTGAAAAAAGGCCGTGCCAGAACAGCCACCTGCCTTG